>JADCBH010000159.1 GCA_020253595.1 Brevundimonas sp. | reverse complement strand
ATGTTGGTCAGGCTTAGAACGGTGTTGGCCTCCATTCTCTGGGTCCGGATACCGCCGATCAGACCCCCGACCGTGCCTCCGATCAGGCCGCCAGCTATGGCGGCCACGCCGCCGCCGCCGGTGTTCTGGTCCTGGCTGGCCACTTCGGCGACCAACACATAGTCGGCGGCCCGCACCTGACCGCCCCCCACGTTGGAGCCCTGCTGCAGCATGCCATCGCCTGAAAGAGCCCTTTCGCGCATCGCGGCGTCCATCCCCGCGCCGCGATCGACCAGGGTGAAGCAGCCCGACCTTTGGACCACCACCCGCAGAAGCGTCTGCGGCGGAGACAGACGCAGTTCCCGGAAGAGGTCAGGCTGACCGTCCACGATCGAAACCGAACCGAGGCTGCGCGAACAACGCGGGATTTCCGCGATCTGGCGATCCTGATCTTGCTGGACACGTGTCCGGCCCCTGCTGGACTGGGCCTCGGCCGCTGTGACGAATGCTGTGGCGGCCAGAGTGGCCACGACCACGATGTTGCGAGCTTGGCGCATCTCAGTCCCCCAAAGGTTGCTGCGAAAACCTTAGCCGGTGTCCAGCCAAAATCCACTCCGGATCACGCCGTTCGCAGAACTGTCATCGTCAAGACAACTGCGGCAGGACTGCGGGGGCACCGCTCGGCAGGGAGGCCTCGGGATTGTGCAGCAAGGCCTCGACGTCGCGAAACACGATCTCGGCCTGCAGGTCCCGGTTCAGAAGGTGCCAACCGTCCGGGTACCAGGCGGTGCGCAGGTTTGGCGGATCGCCCGCACGAACAAGGGCACGCCGCATCGGACCTTTTTCGATGATCTGGTCGTGGGCTCCATAGAGCAGGGCGACCGGGCCCTGAACCTGTCCCAGCTTGCGGGTCGCGCTCTCCATCAGGTCGACGAGGCCATAGAGGGCATCGAACCGTGTCGCCCGGATGAAGCGGGGATCGTTGCCGTTGGCGATCAGCTCGATCAGGTTGTCCGTCGCCCGGATGTCCCTCACGGCCCAGTCTGGCGGCGACACTGCCCGGTCGCCCAGAAGCCGGGCCGTGACCCAGAGGCTGGCCGCGTTGAACGGGCTCTGGCTCGACCAGCCCCAGACAGCCGGGGCCAGAAGAATCGCCTGATCGGCGGCAGGCGGGCGGCTGGATGCGAAAGCGGAAATGGCCACGGCCCCGCCCATGCTTTCACCTACGACGGCGATCCGAGCGTTCGGATGTCGCGCGCGGACCAGGGCGACCACGCTGCGTAGGTCCTCGACCATCAGGGCCTCGCCCGCCCACAGACCCCGGCCCGGTGCGGCACCGAACCCCCTCTGGTCATAGGCGTAGGTGGCGATGCCCCGCTCGGCCCACCACGGCCCCGCCAGGCGGAAGGCGGCGGAGTGGTCGTTCATCCCGTGCAGGGCCACGACGACGGCCCAGGGCTCGCCCTGTGGTGCCCAAAGCCGATAGGGCAGTCGCGCGCCGTCCTGGACCACGAAGGCCCGGTCTTCGATCGATGGCCCGTCGAAGCCCGGCGGCGGTGCCAGCGATGACTGCACAAGCGGGGCGGCACAGGCCGACAGCATCAGGGCGACCAGGACCGCCAGTACCGCGCGCCTCACACCAGACGCTCCCTCACGCGCGCCTGCGGCAGCGCCAGGGTACCGGCGAGAACCGCGTCGAGATCAGTCGTCATCGTCCCCGGACACCGGCGGCCGGGCAGCGAGCGCCGCCGCCGTCTCTGCCTCGGTCGGCAGACGCAGACGGGTGACGCCGCGGAAGTCGTTCGGATCGACAGGCTTGCCCTTCTTGGTGATGGTCAGCCGGCCCTGCCGCATCAGGCCCAGCGCCGTCGCCCGGACCTTGGGCAGCATGCGCCGCCACTGCTCAGGTTCCAGGACCTTGGCCACCTCGGCCGGTTCCACGGACTTGCCGCCGACGCCTTTGGGGTCGGCCCTGGCCAGGGTGTCGAAAATCGCCGCTTCGATTGGATCGCTCATCGGTCCTATATGCTGCATTGCGGAATCGAAAAGAAGTCGAAGCGGGTCAAATGGTAGCCAAGGTCACGGTCACGGAAGGCGAGTTCGAGGGCTGGCAGACCTATGACCTGCACGGCACCTTCGACCAGGTCGTGGGTCCGTTCTACTTCCGGCCCGATCCGGACGGCCGCATGCGCTGCGCCTTTCGTGCCGAGCCCAAGCACATGAATGCCGGCGACCGCATGCACGGTGGCTGCCTGATGACGTTTGCCGACATCGCCCTGTTCCAGACCGCCTATCAGGAGATGGAGGGCAAGAACGGCGTGACCGTGCAGCTCGATTCGACCTTCATCGACGGAGCGCGCGTCGGCGAGCTGATCGAGGCGACCGGGGAAGTCGTGCGAGCCGGTGGCTCGCTGATCTTCGTGCGTGGCCAGATCACGACGGGCGACCGGACCCTGATGACCTTTTCCGGCGTGATCCGGAAGTTCACGCCCCGCGGCTGATCAGACCCCCGCCTTGGCCGCCGGGCGCGCCCGACAGGCGTCCAGCCACCGGTTCAGATGCGTCAGCTCCTCGGGCGGCCGGTATTTGACCAGACGGGCGAAATCGAGCCCGACAGCCCCGACAATATCGGCGATCGTGAACCGGTCCTCGGCGATCCATTCGTGGTCGGCGAGATGCCGGTCCAGCGTCCGCATGAAGCGTTCGGCGGCGGCGCGGTTGAAGTCGGCGACCTGGGGCTGCTGGTGGGCCTCGATCGCCGCCAGCGCAGGATGCGTCAGGCGCACATTCAGCATGATCGGGTTGGCGAGATAGAACTCGCAACGGCGAGTCCACATCTCGATGATCGCCTGTTCCCGGGCGTCGACGCCGAACAGGTTGGGCTCGGGATACAGCGCCTCAAGATAGCGACAGATGGCGACGGATTCCGAGATCGTCGTCCCGTCATCCAGCTCGAGCGCGGGGACATGGGGCACGCCGACCTTGGCCCGGTACTCAGGCGTCTTGTGGTCCCCGACCATGATGTCGACCTGGACGATCTCGACGTCCTCGATGCCCTTTTCGGCCATGACCCAGCGGACGCGGCGGGGATTGGGTGCCCGATGGCTGCTGAACAGTTTCATGGAAGACGCTCTCCGGATCAGGCGAATATGGACGCGGGCATGGCACCGACCACCGCCGCCGTCATCAGGGTGGTCAGGAAGCCTGCGAACAGCGCCTTCCAGACCATGCCAAGGACTTCCTCGCGCCGCTCGGGGATCAGGACGGACAGGCCGGTAACGGTGATGCCGACAGAGCCGATGTTGGCGAAACCGCACAGGGCATAGGTCAGCAGCATCCGCGTCCGCTCGCTCATGTCGCCCAGCGGCACCTTGCCCAGTTCGATGAAGGCGACGAACTCGGTCAGGGTCAGCTTGACGCCCAGCAGCCAGCCCGCCTTGCCCGCTTCCGACCAGTCCACGCCGATCAGCCAGGCGACCGGCATGAAGAGCCAGCCCAGCATTCGCTCGACGGTCACGGGCGCGTCGAACAGCCAGAACCCGCCGATCATGATGTTCACGAGGGCGACGAAGGCCACGAATACGATCAGCACCGCCGAGATGTTCAGCACGACCATCAGGCCGTCGGCCGTGCCCTTCACGATGGCGTCGATGGCCGAGTCGTACTTGAGCGCCGATCCGTAGTCCGCCGTCTCGCCCCCCTCACCCGGCTTTTCAGGGATGATGATGCGTGCCAGCAGGATGCCAGCAGGGGCCGAAACGATGGAGGCCACCAGCACGTGTCCGGCGGCGTTCGGCAGAACGGCAGACAGGATCGAGGCATAGGCGACCATGGTGGACCCGGCGACCGTGCCGAGGCCGACGACCATCATGAGGAAGATCTCGGATCGGGTCAGCTTGTCCAGGTAGGCGCGGATGACGATCGGGCTCTCGATCATGCCGAGGAAGATGTTGGCCGCCACCGCCAGCGCCGATGCGCCGCCCAGACCCATCGTGCGCTGAAACAGGAAGCCGAAGCCCAGCGTGATCCACTTCAGAATCCGCCAGTGCCAGAGCAGGGCCGACAGCGCCGAGATGACAAGGATCAAGGGCAGGACGTTGAAGGCGAAGGTAAACAGCCCCGCCTCATTGGTCACCGCATAGGGCTGGTCGCCGCCCGCCAGGTAGCCGAACACGAACTGGGTGCCTCGAGCGGTTGCCCGAGCCAGTCCGTCAACCGCGCCGGTTATGGCGGCGAGCACGCCCTGCGATCCGGGGATGGCGAAAAGCGCCAGGATCAGCGCGGCCTGCACGGCGATCGCGCCGAGCGCCAGCCGCCAAGGAAACCGTCGCTTGTTCTCCGACACAAGCCAGCAGGCCGCGACGATAACGACGAGCCCGGCAAGGCTCTGCAGATTCAAGGCGCTGAACATACGGCTTTCCGTCCGGCCCCCCGCCGGTCCTCCTGTTCAAGCGAACCGATCCCCTCGTGGCAAGAGTGAGAGTCTTCGATCGACGTGGGAGTGACTCTCACTTCTCTCATCTGACGACGTCTCTCTCGGTCGATCGTGAGACAGTCTAGCCGCGCGCCACGTCAAAAGCGGTCGCAAGATTGAAAGGTCGGATGTCTTCGGGGCAGCCGCCCATGCCATGGCCGGATCAAACCCGGAACCACAGAACGAAGACCGAGGTGCGCCGTCGGCGCAAGCGGACGTCAGGCGATCCGCCGCACCAACTTGCCGTAATCCTCCATCAGACCCAGGCTGAGATCGCCCGGCGTGAAGGTGTATTCGCCGATCTGCTGGACCGGGGTGACCTCGGCGGCCGAGCCGGTCAGGAAGCATTCGCTGAAGGTCGACAGTTCCTCGGGACGGATGTGGCGAACCACGACCTCGATGCCCTTGGCGCGGGCGATGTCGATCACGGTCTGGCGTGTGATGCCGTTCAGGATGTGGGTCACGTCCGGCGTGTGGATCACCCCGTCCTGGACGAAGAAGACGTTGGCGCCCGTCGCCTCGGCGACGTAGCCGCGCCAGTCCAGCATCATGGCATCGGAGAAACCGCGCTTCTCGGCGGCGTTCTTGGACATGGTGCAGATCATGTAGAGACCAGCGGCCTTGGCCGTGGTGGGGGCGGTGGCCGGGTCCGGGCGGCGCCACTTGGCCCACTCCAGACGGATGCCCTTCTTCTTGACCTCGGGGTCGAAATAGCTGGGCCAATCCCAGACGGCGATGGCCAGGTGCGGCTTGTTGTTGAGGGCCGAAACGGACGTTTGCTCCGGTCCGAGGTAGGCGACGGGACGGACATAGGCGTCCTCCATGCCCATCTTCTCGCACGTCGCCTTGCAGGCGGCGTCGATCTCGGCGACAGACCACGGGAGGGTGAAGTCCAGGAGCTCGGCCGAGCGCACCAGACGCTCGGAATGCTCGGTCAGCTTGAAGATTTCGCCACCATACATACGCTCCCCTTCGAACACCGACGAACCGTAGTGGAGGGCATGGGTCAGAACGTGCGTTTTCGCTTCCCGCCAGGGCACGAATTCCCCGTCCATCCAGATCCAGCCATCACGATCGTCGAAAGGGACCAAGGCCATTGAACAACGTCTCCTGCGCAGATTTCGCGGTTAGAGCTCTCCAAACGCCTCAGGTCAACGCTGGGGACATCAGAATCGGAGGCCGCGCGTGAACGGGCGGTCCGGACCCGTTGCCGGGGCTGGCGTCGGCCGGCACCTGCTGATCGTCGACGACGACGACCGCATCCGCGAGCTCCTGAAGGAGTTTTTGGCGCGAGAGGGCTATCGCGTGACCGGTGCCGCGCATGCGGCGGCGGCTCGCCGTCTGATGGAGCTGATCGAGTTCGACCTGGTCGTGCTCGACGTCATGATGCCGGGCGAGAGCGGGCTTGAGCTCACAACCTGGGTGCGGAGCAAGGCCCAGCTTTCCCGCACGCCGGTCCTGCTGCTGACCGCGCGCGGCGAACCGGCCGACCGGATCGAGGGTCTGTCGCGTGGTGCCGACGACTATATGTCCAAACCCTTCGAACCCAAGGAGCTGGCACTGCGGATCGACGCCATCCTGAGGCGGACGGGCGTGAAACCGATCATGCCGCGCGAGATCAAGCTGGGTCCGGCGATGTTCGACCTGGAGCGTCTCGAGCTGACGAAGGATGGCGCGCCCATGCGTCTGACCGAGGCGGAAGCGCAGCTGCTCAAGACCCTGGCGCTGAATGCCCATGCCCCGGTCGAGCGCATGGACCTGTCGCCTGACACCGCCGACATCACCGGCCGGGCGGTGGACGTTCAGGTCACCCGGCTGCGCAGGAAGCTGGAGGTCGATCCCAAGAACCCCCGCTACCTCCAGACCGTGCGGGGCGTGGGCTATATGCTGGCTCCGGACTGATGAGGCGCGCGCGAGAATTCCCTCTCCCGGAGGGAGAGGGCTTGAGCGCCCGAGAGCCCATCGGGCGATCGGACTTGCGCGAAAGGGTGAGGGGTTTCGCGATTACCGGTTGGCACCGTAACCCCTCACCCTTTCGGCTTGCGGATCGCTCCGCTCTCCGAGCCTCAAGCCCTCTCCCTCTGGGAGAGGGGTGACCATGCGCCTACTCCCCTTCCCCGTCGTCGCGCGGATCCTGAAGCGCCGCCTGCCGACGAGCCTGTGGGGACGGTCGCTGCTGATCATCGTGCTGCCGGTTCTGATCATGCAGGGCGCGGTGACCTGGGCCTTCTTCGACATGCACTGGCAGACGGTCACCGCCCGCCTGTCCGAAGGCCTCGCGGGCGACATCGCCTGGGCGGCCGAGAGTTATCGCGACGAGCCGACGGCAGCGAACCTCGCCAAGATCAGCGACCAGGCCGAGCGTTCCATGCAGCTGTCGGTCGCGCTACGCCCGGTTGCCGTCCTGCCGGTGGAACCGCGACGAGGCCCTATCGGCGTGGTGGACCGCACGCTGGAAGCGGCGCTGGCCAGCCGTCTGGACCAGCCGTTCTGGTTCGACACCACGCGCTACCCCGCCTACGTCGACATCCAGGTCCAGCAGAGGGACGGTGTTCTGCGCATCATCGCGCCGCGCGAACGCGCCGTCGCGACCCAGGCCCACATCTTCGTCCTGTGGCTGATGCTGGCCACGGCACTGCTGATGGGCGTGGCGATCCTGTTCATCAGGAACCAGGTCCGGGCGATCGAACGTCTGGCCGACGCGGCTGAGGCCTTCGGGCGCGGCGAGGTCACAACACGCTTCAAGCCGCACGGCGCGCGCGAGGTCCGTCAGGCGGCGGCAGCCTTCATGGATATGCGCGACCGCATTCAGCGACACATCGACCAGCGAACCGCGCTCCTGGCTTCCGTCAGCCATGACCTGAGGACACCCCTGACCCGGCTGCGGCTGGAACTGGCGTTGGCCCCTCCCTTCAAGCGCCAGGCCGCGATGAAGGGCGACCTCGACGAGATGGAGCACATGATCGACGAATATCTGGCCTTCGCCCGGGGCGAGGCCGGAGAGACGCCCCAGACCGTCGACCTGACTGTTCTGCTGAGCGCCGCCGGCGAGGATGTGAAACGGGCGGGTGCCGAGGTCGAGATCGCGTCACCCAGAGGACTGAGCGCGACCCTGCGCCCCCTCGCCTTCAAGCGGGCCCTGGCCAATCTGGTGGGCAATGCGGCCTCGCATGGAGAGCATGTCCGCCTGTCGGCCCGTGCCCTGCCGTCGGGCGGTGTCGAGATCGCGGTCGAGGACGACGGCCCTGGCATCCCGCAGGAGATGCATGAAGAGGCCTTCCGCCCCTTCAGCCGCCTCGACGAGAGCCGCAACCAGAACCGCAAGGGCGTGGGCCTGGGTCTGGCTATCGCCCGTGATGTCGCGCGCAGTCACGGCGGCGACATCACGCTGGATCGCAGCGATCTCGGAGGTTTGAAGGCCCT
>JADCBH010000158.1 GCA_020253595.1 Brevundimonas sp. | reverse complement strand
GTCGAGGTTTTCGAGAACGCCGCCGTAAGAAAAAAGAGATTTGAAAGCGGCCCGGTCATGAAGCTGAGTCTTCAGGCACGGAATATTGTTGTCAGCCATCTCCCGCTCGATGGCGCGGAACTCTCGTGATTTGATGGCGGGGTTGGTCCTTGTCCACAAAATGCGGTAAGGGATGTCCCGCCGCGCCGCCCTTGCGTGCTGTTTGATGAGCCCCACTGCGTTGACGCCTTGTTTGGCGTCCAGCATCGAGCCCTGGACCGGGATGATTACGAGGTCGGCCTGACTGATGGCTAAGCCCACCATCATGGAAGCGGTGCCTTCAAGGTCTACGAGCACGAAGGCGGTCTTCCTGGCGGCTGCGTCGATCTCATCAAGGATCGTGGCTTCGGAAGACGCATGCTGAATGGTGATCTTGGACGGTATCTCTTTGAGCTGGCTCCAGTAGACGATGGGCTTGTTGCGGTCGGCGTCGAGAATGGTGACGCTGCCCCCTGCCCTCGCGATCTGTGTCGCCAGAATGACTGTTGAGGTGGACTTCCCTGCCCCGCCTTTGGGGTTTGCGAAAACGATGGTTGGCATGAGTGGCTCCCGAACGGCTGACTATAGGTTAGCCAAGAGCATGCTGCTAGTCAACAGCATGCTTTTAGAACACTGATAGCGATCGGCATGCTCTTAGGCTGTAGCTAGCTATCAGCATGCTTTTCTGCCGTCTTTAAGGAGCAGGGAAGGGGGCTACGGTTTCGGAACGGACGCGGGCGGCGCAGTGGCAGGCTGGATATCGCCATAGAGAATGTCCAGCACGGCCTTGCGGTGTTGTTCCATCAAGGGAGACTGGCCACCCTTTTTAGCCCATCTTTCGAGCCCCTCGAGATCGCTTCCAAGAGGTTTGACGGGCCTCACTGGCAGGCGCGCTCAGCGCAGGCTGACCGCTCAATTCCGCGAAACGTTGACGAAGCTGGCTGAGATCGCTCTTTTGCGACGGATTCCATTGGCTAGCGTTGTTTTGCACGCTGGCGCTTAAAACCTTAACGTCTCGCGCTAAAAGCCTGAGCTTGTCATCGGGGCTTACGAAGTCGAGCGTTTGCTTGATCTTTTCAAAATCAGCATCTCTCAGATCCTTCACCGGCTTGGCTTTCCCCGCAAACCAATCGGCGAGCCGCGCATACTGGTTCCACATTTCGTCATGCGCTGACCGCTGCTTTTCCGTAAGAAGCCCTGCGGCTCGGTCCCCGCCAATCTGCTCAATGCGGAGCCTGATCCTGCTCAGTTCTTCGGCCTCAGGCGCTTTCCGGGGTCCCCTCAGAAAACGGAATATTACGTACGCTAAGCCGCGGGAATGAGCCGAACTGGTCGGAAACGGCCCTGTGCTGGGACAGAGCGAGAGCGCCAGAGATAATCTCCGGTCAGGTTGATGTGCTCCCAGCCCAGCGGAGACAGGTATTTCAATAGAGCCTCGTCCACCGGCCCTTGCGTCCGAAGTGCCTCCGTCGCTCGCTGCAGGTAGACCGTGTTCCATAAGACAATGGCCGCTGTCAGTAGGTTCAGCCCGCTGGCCCGGTAGCGTTGCTGTTCAAAACCACGGTCGCGGACCTCACCTAACCGGTGAAAGAAAACCGCTCGCGCCAACGCATTCCGCGCTTCTCCTTTATTTAGTCCCGCCTGTACCCGCCGGCGCAATTCGGCGTCTTGCAGCCAATCGAGAATAAACAACGTCCGTTCAATGCGCCCCAGTTCGCGGAGTGCCAGCGCCAGCCCGTTCTGACGCGGGTAACTTCCCAGCTTGCGCAACATCAGCGACGCAGTCACCGTACCTGGTCGGATGGGAGTGGCTAGCCGCAGGATGTCGTTCCAGTGAGCCCGGATCGGCTTCAGCATCAGTGGTGCCCCGGTCATTGCCTTCAGAGCCGGATATGAATTCGTTTTGTTGGGCAGGTACAGCTTGGTGTCGGCCAAGTCGCGTATGCGCGGGGCGAAACGAAATCCAAGCAAGTGCATGAGGGCGAACACATGATCGGTGAAGCCCGCAGTGTCCGTATAATGCTCTTCGATCCGCAGATCGGACTCGTGATACAGCAACCCGTCCAGCACATAAGTGGAGTCCCGAACGCCCACGTTGATCACCTTCGTGTGGAACGGCGCGTACTGGTCGGAGACGTGTGTGTAAAACAGCCGTCCCGGTTCCGAGCCGTACTTGGGGTTGATGTGGCCGGTGCTGTCGGCCCGCCCGCCCACTCGGAAACGCTGTCCGTCTGATGAGGAGGTAGTGCCGTCGCCCCAATGTACCGCGAACGGATGCCGATACTGCGCATTGACGAGTTCGGCCAGGGCCGATGAATAGGTCTCGTCGCGAATGTACCAAGCTTGCAGCCACGCCAGTTTGGCATAGGTGGTTCCCGGACATGACTCGGCCATTTTGGTGAGTCCGATGTTGATGCCATCAGCCAGGATTACGCTGAGCAAAAACAAATTATTCTTGGCCGGTTCGCCGGTTTTCAAATGCTTGAAGTGGCGCGTGAATCCTGTCCACTTGTCTACTTCCTGGAGCAATTCGGTAATCTTGATGTGCGGCAGTAGTGCCGCCGCTCGTTCGATGAATTCTTTCGCGGCAGGCGGTTCGGACGCCTCCAAAGGCGTGATCTTCAAGCCCGAGTCCGTGAGTATGGCTTCCGGCAAATCGTTTCCCGCCGCCAAACGGTTCACTGCAGCGAGTTGGCTTTCCAGCGCAGCCAGACGTTCGGTGAGGTAAGCTTCGCAGTCCGGATTCACGGCCAATGGCAACGAACCGGTCTGCTTCATCTTCTGTATGGTGTCCACCGGTAACAGATACTCCTCGAAATCCTTGAACTGCCGTGAACCCTGTACCCAAATGTCGCCCGAACGCAGGGACTTTTTGAGTTCTGAAAGAACGCAGAGTTCGTAGTAGCGCTTGTCCAATCCTTCCGCAGTCCTGACCAGCTTTCCCAGCGCTTCTTGATGAACCCTGTGGGCGCATCGGCGGGGACGTTGCGAGCGTTTCCGGCGTACATGCCACGCAACGTCTCGATCCCGCGCAACAGCTCCGCAGCGGCAGGCGCCGCGCGGAACGTCAGCGCGCCGAGGAACTGAGGCGCGTAACGCCGCAGAGTGAGGTAGCTTTCACCGATGCGATGGAGGAAATCAAACTCTTCCGGCTGCGCCAGCTGCTGCGCTTCATTCACGCTGACGGTGAACCTGTCCCAGGGCAGGATGGCTTCGATGGCAGCGTAGGGGTTAGTGCCTTTCTGTTTGGCATCCACCAGTGCTTGCCCCACTTGGCCAAACAACCGCAGCTTGTCGTTGATCGACTTGCCGGATTCCTGAAACTGCTGCTCATGACGATTCTTGGCAAGTTGAAATACCTTCCCGATCACTTGATCGTGGATACCAATAATTTCGTCGATGACAGTGGCCATGCTGTCGATAACCAGGGCAGTTAAGGTCGCATAGCGCCGTTGTGGCTCGAACTTGGCGAGATCCGCCGCCGTCATCGGAGCACTTTCCCGCGCGATTTTGAGCAGCCGGTTCTGATGGACTTGCTGGCCGATCCCAGCGGGGAGATCCACAGCGTCCAGAGCCGTCAGGCGATCGATATGCTCCAGCATCGAACGCGAATTCGGCTTGGTTGGTGACTGGCGTAGCCAGGCGAGCCAAGTCATGGGGTTTCCATCTTTGCGCCGGAGCAAGTCTTCGAGCCGTTGGCGGTGTGCTTTGGATAGCGGATCGGTCAGCGTGGCATAAATGCGCCGATTAGCACGCGTAAGGGCCTCCGCGCAGATCCGCTCGATCACCTTCATGGAAGGCAACAGCACATGCTGCTTACGTAGCGAAGCGAGCATCCCTTCGGCCAATACGAAGCCTCTATCGGTCTGGCCGGCCAACTCGGACAGGTGGTCAACGGTGAGATCGTAATGCTCGGCGGAAAAGGGCCGGAAGCCGTGTGCCGCTTGCAGTTCCTGGAGATGCTCACGGCGTGTCTCGTCACGGCGGCCGTAGTCGTCCCAGAGCGCGGGGGCCACTTTCAGTTGCTCCGCGGCGATTTTGAGCAATGGCGGGAAGGGGCGTTTGCCCTGCTCCAGCACTATGCCAGGAAAGCGCAAGTAGCAGAGTTGGACGGCGAAGCCGAGCCGGTTGGCTGGGCCGCGGTGCTGACGAATTAAGGCCAGGTCCGCATCGTTGAATGCGTAGAGGCGAATCAGATCTTCTGTGTTACCGGGAATAGCCAGCAAAGCGGCGCGCTCGGCGGCGGAAAGAATCGAACGGCGTGGCATGCGGGGTCCTCTTACAAACGGTCGTTTTCAAGAACGATTCCGGACTCTTCACTGCCCAACGTGGAATGAATGAGTTCCGGTTCTCATAAACGTGTCTTGTAATGATATTCTCAATACGCTTGGTTTTTACGAGTTCCGAGAAGAGGGCCTCTTTGTTGATTGGCTACGCGCGCGTATCGACACAGGATCAGAACCTGGAGTTGCAGAAGAAAGCTCTCACCAAGGCCGGATGCAAAACGGTCTTTGAAGATCAAGCCAGTGGCACTCGCGCCGCCAGGCCTGGCTTGGATAACGCACTGGCCAGATTGCGAGAGGGCGACACCCTGGTCGTCTGGAAGCTGGATCGTTTAGGCCGCAGCGTGAAGAACCTCGTCGATCTAGTCGGTGAACTCAATGCCTTGGGCGTGCAGTTCCAGAGCCTCACAGATTCCATCAACACTTCTACCCCCTCAGGCCGATTCTTCTTTCACGTGATGGCCAGCCTGGCTCAGATGGAACGCGAGCTCATTGTCGAACGTACTGTCGCCGGTTTAGCGGCCGCCCGGCAGCTCGGTCGTAAGGGCGGCCGCAAACGCCGCATGACTGATAGTAAGATCCAATCCGCTAAAAAACTTCTGGCTTCGGTCACTCCGCCCCGCGAGGTCGCCAAGAACCTCGGCGTATCGGTTCCCACCCTTTACCGCTGGATTCCTGCATCCCGATCCGCTTAGCGTACGTAATATTCCGTTTTCTGAGGGGACCCCCATATGGACGCGCGGCTGGCCAGCGCCTAGTGCACGGGTTGGTGGTGGAGAAGAGAGAGCCGGTGAGATGGGTGATTTTGAGGCAGCCAGGGCCGAGAACGGCTCCGCAGGCATTGCAGGCTTTGGACGAGAGGGCGGAGATACGGGGGCAAGTTTCTCCTGCCGGGTGAGGAGGGTGACGGCGCAAGAGAGAAGAACTATTGCGGCGGCCAGGCTGGCATGGGCGGTGCGTTGGTTGCTGCGGGGTGGTTAGAGGAGGAACGGCGCGCCTTCCCCGGGGTGGGGGAGGGCGCGCCGGGACCTTGGTCAGTAGCTGTCGCCCTGAGAGATGATAGCCATTGGCCTTGCGAAGCCGCCCTGATCGCCCCAGAGGACGCTATCGCCCCAGATCAGGCTATCGCCCCAGAGCAGGCTATAGCCGGAGGCGGTCGTATCGCCCCACACGACGCTGTCGCCCCAGAGGACGCTGTCGCCAACGAGGACGGAGCCACCCCAAACGGTGCGGTTGGCCCAGACACCGCTGGCAGCCGCGGTGGTAAACACGGAGTTGGCGCCGTGTACGACAGAGACGCAACCACTGAGTCTGACGAGACTAAGGCCGCAGGTCCAGTTGATGGTGGGCGAAACGGCGCGTTTGCCGGCAGCGGCGGTATCGACGTTATTCAGGGCCGCCGTGATATCGAGGTAGCCGGCGCCGACGGTCAAGGCATCGTACTGGCTGGTATACGTGATTTTATTGGAGGGGTCGGTCCAAACGGTGACCGAGGGAAAGGTTTTCGAGGCCGACTTCATGAGCTTGGCTTTGAGGGTGTCGGGGGTAACGGCGGC
>JADCBH010000157.1 GCA_020253595.1 Brevundimonas sp. | reverse complement strand
CCTCTGCTGCTGCTCGATGACGTCCTGAAGGTGATCGCGGCTAGCGCCTCATTCTGCCGGGTGTTCCAGATCGATCCGGAACGGATCCTCGGTCGCTTCCTGGGCGAGCTCGGGACGGGCGAGTGGAACAAGCCGCAGCTCCGCGTCCTGCTGGAGGCCACGGCCAGGGGCAACGCTGACATCGACGCCTATGAGATGGACCTGAAGGGGCCGCGCCGGGGCGTTCGCAAGCTGGTGATCAACGCCCAGCGCCTGGACTATGCGGCCGACCAGCCGATCCGCCTTCTGGTGACGGTCGAGGACGTCACCGACGCCCGCGCCGAGGATCAGCTTCGCGACGACCTGCTCCGCGAGAAGTGCATCCTCTTGCAGGAACTGCAGCATCGCGTCGCGAACAGTCTGCAGATCATCGCGAGCGTCATCCTGCAGAGCGCGCGTCGGACCCAGTCCGATGAGACCCGGCTGCACCTCAAGGACGCGCACAGCCGGGTCATGTCCGTCGCGGCCCTGCAGCAGCAGTTGGCCGCATCGCGTCTGGGGGAGGTTGAGCTGGCCCCCTACTTCATCCAGCTCTGCAAGAGCATCGGCGCCTCCATGATCCATGATCCTGCGCGCCTGACCCTGAGTGTTGAGGCCGACGACAGTTCCGCAGATGCCGACGTTTCCGTCAGCCTTGGCCTGGTCGTGACCGAACTGGTCATCAACGCGCTGAAGCACGCCTTCCCGGGCGGCCGGAGCGGGGCGATCCGCGTAGGCTATGAAAGCCACGACGGGGCCTGGACCCTGACGGTGGCCGACGACGGGGTCGGCATGCCCAAGGATGCCGCCAGCGCCACGCCGGGCCTGGGCACCAGTATTGTCGAGGCCCTGGCGCGTCAGCTGCACGCCCAGATCCACGTCGAGGACCAGCACCCGGGCACGCGGGTCTCGCTGATCCACAGCCCGATGACGCTGGTCCAGAACCCGTCGTTGAGCGCGAGCAGTCCTGGCTAGATGGACGGCGGCAGCTGGTAGGGGTTGTTCACCCTCACGCGTTCGCCCGGCGCAAGGCCCAGCTCCTCGAAGGACCAGATGATCTCGACGCCTTCGGCCATCGGATGGTCGCAGGTGTCCTCATCGATGCGGCGCAGCGTGATGGTCGAGCCGTCGCCGGCCCGGTCGATGACGGGCGTCAGGTCGTCCTTGTCCGTACAGCCGTTGGAGCTGACCCAGAAGACCGCGAGATCGCGGGTGATGGCCGCCGCGTGGATGGGCTCGAGTTGCCCCGGCATCACGCGCACGACGGGCGGCTCCCTGTCGAACGGAAGAAGGGCGCAGCCGGACAGGCTGAGCGCCGCCAGGGCGGATACCGAGAGTGTGCGCAGGGTGGACATGCCGCCGGACCCGTAACAGCCAGAGATCGGAGGATCACCCAATTCGGTCCCCTCCGCATCTGATATCTTCGTAATCTCAGATCGGCAGATCGAGCCGGTGAACCTCGACCCCGATGGCGAACACGGCGGTCCCGCCGGCGTGGCGCACGACGCGGACCTTGTTCACCGCATTGCCCATCTGGACCGGCGTCCAGGTCGCGCCGCCGTCCACGGTGGCGAAGCCGTTGGGCACCGCTCCGATCCAGCCCCGGGTCTCGTCGATGAAGCCGATGCCGAACTCCCGAACCGCCGCATTGTCGATCAGGGGCATCTCGGTCCAGTTCTGGCCGCCGTCCGTGGTCTTGACGAACACACGCCCGGACACGGTGGTGTCGGGATTGTAGCTCTGGACGGTGACGTAGCCGGTCGTCTCCGTCGGGAAGCTCATCTTCCAGGTCAGTTCGAATCCGCGCGAGCCCTCATAGACCCGGCTCCAGCTGCGGCCGCCGTCACCGGTCCTGAGGATCAGCGCGCGCGACTGGGCGACGTCGGTGTCGGTCGCGCCGCAGATGAAGCCGATCCGCTCGTCCACGAAGTGGACGTCCAGGATCATGGCCGTCAGGGACGACAGGTCCTCCGAGGTCCAGGTCTCGCCACCGTCACGCGATGTGGCCAGCAGCGCGGGACCGCCGACCCGGCCACCGGCGCGGACGGTGACCCGGTTGGCCAGGACACCCGCGTTGATGAACTGCGTCTTCAGAACATCGATGGCGCAGATGCCGGTGATGGCCGGACCTTCGATCGCGATGGGTTCCCACGTCGTCCCGCCGTCCCTTGTCCGATAAAGCGGCGTCGTGTCGGTCACGCCGGGGAAGTAGTCGGGGCCAATGTTTCCCAGAAAGCCCAGATCGGCGTCCACAAAGCCCAGGGCCCTCACGAAGGTGCCCGGCCGATCCAGTTGCTTGACCCAGGTCTGGCCACCGTCTGTGGTCTTGAACAGCTTGCCGGCGCCATTGCCGTACCAGCCGGTCATGGGGTCGACGAAGACGATGTCGTCCTGCTTGCCGCGGTACGGTTCCGTCGGCAGCTTGACCCACTGCGGGCTGGCGTCCTGCGCGAGAGCAAGGCCCGGCGTCAGGCCGAGCGCGGCGCCGGTGAGGAGAAGTTGTCTGCGATCCATATGGGCCTCCATTCGCAGGCCATGTGAAACGTCCTTGACGCTATGAGCCAAGTGAACTTCCCGTAACCTCGGTGTGCCTCCGGGGGTTGGGACCGAGTTCTGGCGGACCTAGAATGTCCGTGACCGACCCGATGCGGACCTTGAAACTAAACCGAGATTGAACAAGCTCGCCTCATTTTGGGGCGTTCGCAGTCCGGCACCCTTTTGCATCTAACGGCCATTTCTCGACAGGCGACTGCTCATTCGAATGAGGGTCGCGTGTCACAGATCATGACCTGGATTCCTCTGGGTTCGGCACGCTTGTTTGACGGGTGTCACGCCGACGTCATCCAGAGATCGCGAGTGCATGATCGTCGCGTCACGGATCAGCGCTAGCCCGAGCCTCTGACTAGGGGGGCTTATGTCACAATCGACCAAAACACGTCTGATGCGCGCAACGGGGCATCTGTGCCTTTTCACCTGCGTGGCGGGGCTGGCCCTTTTGGGCCAGGTAGCCCAGGCCCAGCAGAGGACTCCGGTCGCCGCGCCGTCCCCGGACGATACCACCACCGTCGATGAGATCATCGTCACCGGATCGGTGTTGCGCGGCATTGCTGAAATTGAGAACCGGCGCGCCACCTATGCCATCGTCGACACCATTTCGCAGGACGAGATCGGCTCGCTGCCCGATCTGACGATCGCCGAGACGATGCGCCGGATCACCGGCGTGACGACGATCTACAATGACGACATCGGTCAGTTCGCCTCGATTCGCGGGGTGCATCCTGACTTTGTGCCGGTGACCATCAACGGTCTTTCGCTGGCCACGACAGGGGATCTGGGCGAGGGCACGCGCAAGGTGAATCTGCAAGTCATTCCCGGTCAGGGCGTCCGCACCATTGAAGCCTACAAGACCCCGACCCCGGACCTCGATGCTGGCGCCCTCGGGGGCTTGATCAACATCGTCCCCGTGAGCGCCTTCGACCCGGGTGCCAGCAATCTGATCGTCAGCAGCGGGATCAGCTATTCGACCTATATGGAAGTCCCCGACATCAACAGCTGGGGCGACAACAAGGACTCACCGATTGGCGGGTCCGTGAATGTTCTCTGGAGCGACCGGTTCGGATCGACCGACAATATCGGTGTGACGCTGACCGGGATCTATGAGTACCGGCCACGCACACAGTCGAACGATGCTGTGACCAACAGACTGTACTATACGTCGGCCGGAGTCGCCACGACACCGGAGTCGGCGAACTGGAACGGGTTTGCGGCTCCAAATTCCTTCCTGACCCATGCCTATACAAACCGCTTCGAGCGTTCGGGCGGGACGGCGCGCATCGACTATCGCCCATCGGACTCAATCTCGACGACGCTCTATGGCTTCCTTTACATGGCCAATGAGCAGGAGACCCGGAACACCAATCGTCTGTTCCAGCTCGACCAACCCCAGAATCTCGGCGACGAGGTCGGATCGATGCGCGTGCGATCGGCCGATACGCAATGGCGGTTCAACACGTTCGAGCGCAACCAGTGGGGCCTGCAATGGCTGATGGATGCCCAGCTTTCGGAGCGATCGTCGCTGTCGGGCAGGCTGGGCTATTCTCACGCTGACTTCTTCAGCGACCGGCCATTCGTGTCCTTTGTCTACCGGCCGAACACACGCGTCACCTACGACCTGAATAACGACGGCCAGCGCTTCGTCCTGCCTAACCCCGAAGCCTATTTGAACCCCGCCAACTTCCTGCTGGGCGAGACTTTCCGGGATGGACGCGACACCTATGAGGACGTGTTCGAGGGCCGTCTGGACTATGAGTTCAACACCGGCGTCCAGGCCCGCGGGTTCGGCTTCTCGGCCGGTGCCAATGTGCGCCTGCTAGACATTGAGCGCGATATCGAGAGCGTCAACTATGTAACAGGGCGGTTGGCGTTGACTGGGCTAGGCTTTGCACAGGGTTTCAGCGACGTCGGATATCCCTATCCCAGCCTCTGGATCAATCCTGACGCCTTCTGGGGAGGCGCGGTGAACACGGTTGCTGTCGATCCCGTGCTGTCCAATGCGAGTTCGCGCCTGAGCGATTACCGCTATACGGAAGACGTCTATGCCGCCTATGCGACGGCGTCCTGGGCGAACGACCAGTTGTTTGTTCAGGGCGGGCTTCGCTATGACGCGATCGAGGCTGAAGCGACCAATACCCGGGTCGTCGGTGGCGTGATCCAGAACGGCTTCACAACGCGCGCCACCGACTACGCCAACGTCCTACCCTATGTCATGGCCACCTATTCGGCCTTGCCCAATCTGCGATTCAAGGCGGTGGCGACCGTGACCCTGGGCCGGCCCAATCCGGAAGACATCGCGACCTCGGAAACGGTTGATCGGACCGAACTGACGATCTCGCGCGGCAACACAGACCTTGAGCCCCGCCAGTCGACCAACCTCGACCTTGGCTTCGAGTACTTCTTCAACGGCGGCGACGGCCTGATCGCCGTCACAGCCTTCCGTAAGGATATCAAGGACGACATCCTCACGGTAAGCCGTGAAGAGGAGATCGACGGCCAGCTCTGGACCGTCACCCAGCCGATCAATGGCGAGGACACCCTGCTGCAGGGGGTCGAGGTCGGCATCGTCAGCAACTCCTTCGACTTCATTCACCCCGCCTTGGCGGGCCTCGGGGCCTCTGCAAACTATCTCTATGTGGAGGGTGAGAGCCGCTACATCTACAGCGGCGTCATCCGCGAGACGGACCAGCTGCTGTGGCAGTCGGAGTCGTCCGCCAACGTGTCGGTCTTCTACAACCTCGGTGAGGGGTCCGAGGTTCGTGTCGCGATGAACCACAAGTCGGACTATCTCGAATCCTATGCCGCCAACCCCTGGCAGGACATCTACATCGAGCCCTTCACGACGGTCGATGTCACCGGCATCTGGGCCATTGCTCCGGACTTCAGCCTGCGCCTCGAGGGGCGCAATGTGTTCGACGAGAACCGGGCGCGGTCGACAGGTCCCGGGCACCGGTATCACCGCGCGGGTCTCGAGATGGGCAGCACCTATTTCCTCACCCTGACCTACCGTCGCTAGGGCCCGGCCAGAGCCCGTCTGGCGAACAATGAAGGCATCGGCATGCGCATCGATCGACGTCTCGTTGTCGGGGGCCTGGGGGCTCTCGGGTTTGCTCCCGTCACCAGTGCCCTGGCCTTCGCCGAGCCTCTGACGGACAACCCCTTCACGCTGGGGGTTGCGTCCGGTGATCCGTGGCCGGACGGCTTCGTCCTGTGGACCCGACTGGCCCCTCGGCCGCTCGAGCCGGGCTATGGCATGCCGCCGGCCATCTATGAGGTCGTCTGGGAACTAGCGGACGACGAAGGCTTCCGGTCCGTCGTGCAACGGGGCACGGCCCCGGCAGTGCCCGAGTGGGGCCACAGCGTCCATGTCGATGTCGAGGGGCTCAGCCCGGCGCGGCAATACTGGTACCGGTTCCGCATTGATGGTCATGCCAGCACGACCGGGACCGTCCGGACGGCCCCGGCTGGCGGCGTCGCGGCAGAGCGACTGCGGATCGGTGCCGCTGGCTGCCAGAACTATGAGCACGGCTATTTCACGGCCTACAAATACATGGCCGCCGAAGGCCTCGACGCCATCTTCCACTATGGCGACTACCTGTATGAAGGTGCGCAGGGTCGCAGGACCGAGATCCCGATGATCCGCGAGCATCTCGATGCGGAACCCGTGGACATCGACTCCTACCGGCGACGTTACGCTCAATACAAGCTCGACCCGGACCTGCAGGCAGCCCACGCCTCGGCGGCCTTCCTGATGACCTATGACGATCACGAGGTCGACAACAACTGGGCCGGGCCTTACGATCAGGATGGCACGGATCCGGCGATGTTCCTCATTCGGCGGTACGCTGCCATGCGGGCCTGGTACGAGAACCTGCCCGTGCGCCGGGCACAGCGCCCGACGCCGCATGGCATCCAGATGTTTCGTCGGCTCGACTTTGGCGGTCTGCTGCGCGTCCACCTATTGGACACCCGCCAGTATCGGGATGACCAGATCTGTACGAGCGACAACGGGCGTCACTGCCGCGATGCCGGGCTTTTGGCGAATGGCACGCTGCTGGGGGATGCCCAACATCACTGGGTGGAGGACGGGCTCGACAACCGGTTCGGCTGGAATCTGCTGGCTCAGCAGGTTGTGGTGATGCCCTTTGATCGCCGCGCCACGCTGGACGCGCCTGATGTCGTGGCCAGTGACTCGTGGTCTGGATATCCGGCCTCGCGACGTCGGCTTGTCGAGGCGATCCGTAACAAGCAGATTCCCAATGCCATCATCGCGACGGGCGATGTTCACCAAAACATCGTCGGATACCTTCCTGCCCGGGACGAGGAACCGGACCGGGATCAGATGGCTGTCGAATTCGTCTGCACCTCGATCTCGTCCCTTGGCGACGGTCGTGACATAAAGATCAGGGGGGCGGACTTCCGCGAGGTCATTGCGCGGAACCCGAATGTCTTCTTCGCGAACGGCCAGCGCGGCTATCAGGTGTTCAATGTGACGCCCAGGGAATGGCGGACTGACATCATGAAAGTGGACAAGGTCAGCGACCGATCCGGTCAACTGTCCCGATTGGCCGCTTTCACTGTAGAACCGCGCTCCCCATTGGCTATCCCTTCCTGACCCAGTAACCAACGAGCCTCCCATGCCTGTTCCGGCCCCGTCGCGAACAGGCGATGATCCTGTTCGCGACGGTACCTGCGGGCTCTATCTTCAGCGTCAGCAATTGCCGCGGCCTAAGAGTTGGCTCGCCCAAGCTCAAGCGGCCTCGCTGCCGATGGTGGGACCACTGGTGTGTCCTCTTCCCACCCATAGCGGCGGTTCGTTAGGTCCGTTGTGCGGAAGGGTCTACTAGGTCCGCTTTCGGCAGGGGCTCTAACGACCGCTTTCGACCCCTTGCGACATTAGCCGATCGAGCAAATACTGCGTCTTCATGTCCCGAAGGTGATGGAAGATGGCTGCTGGTTCGAGGCTTTCGAAATCCTGCAAGATACTCTTTGCTATCATTTTTCTTCCTGGGCTGCTCGCTGCTTGTGCTGGCCACTCGGTTGACTGGGCTGGCGTGGGGGGAGCGGCGGCCAATCAGGCCTGCAAGAACTCTTCTCACTGCGACTTGCCTTGCTCACGCGATGCGACGAGGCCTGATTGCGTCACTGGGACCGTTCGCTGAGGTCAGCTAACCACCCATAGCGGACGTTTCGAAGGTCCACGGCCAGCCGTTGCGGAACGAAAAAGGCCCCGGATCTCTCCGGGGCCTTCTTCAAACTTGCGATCAAGCCGTGAGGACCTGCGTTCCGAGCGGCAGGGCCCTTATGAGGAGTAGTATTCCACGACCAGGTTCGGCTCCATCTTCACCGGGTACGGCACGTCGGCCAGTTCCGGCACGCGGACGTAGCGCACCGAGAAGCCGCGGTCGCCCAGCTCGAGGTAGTCGGGGACGTCGCGCTCCGACGACTGCTGGGCTTCGAGCACCAGAGCCATGTTGCGGGACTTTTCCTTGACCTCGATCACCTGGCCCGGCTTGACCCGGTAGGAGCCGATGTCGACCTTCTTGCCGTCGACGGTCACGTGGCCGTGGCTGACGAACTGGCGCGCGGCCCAGACGGTCGGGACGAACTTGGCGCGGTAGACGATGGCGTCCAGGCGCGATTCCAGCAGACCGATCAGGTTCTCCGAGGCGTTGCCCTTGCGGCGCGTCGCCTCGTCGTAGGTCGCCGAAAACTGCTTCTCGGTGATGTTGCCGTAGTAGCCCTTCAGCTTCTGCTTGGCCTTGAGCTGCAGGCCGAAGTCCGAGACTTTCGACTTGCGGCGCTGACCGTGCTGGCCGGGGCCGTAGCTGCGCTTGTTGACGGGGGACTTGGAGCGACCCCACAGGTTTTCACCCATGGCGCGGTCGATCTTGTACTTGGCGCTGTGGCGCTTGGACATTGTGCTTCTCTATGTTGATGCGGCCCGGTCCCTCCCCAGATGGAGAGACGATCTCAACGGCGGTTCACGCATCGTCCGTAGTGGATTTCACGCGACGGACAGGGCCCGGCGCGGGAAAGCGGGCCTTATGACGGCCCGCCCCCCTCAGGTCAAGCCAGCAGGCCCGTTCAGGACGCCGGCGTCTCGGGCACCCAGATGAAGGTGTCCTCGTTCCGCTGGATGCGGCCCAGGCCCGGATAGGGGAAGTGGACGGCGTAGATCAGCAGGTTCTCTGACGCCGCGCGGCTGAGCAGGGCTTGTCGACTGGCCTCGGCCGTCGCCTCGTCACCGTCGAAGGCGATGGTCCAGGTCGGCTGCTGCACAGAAACGACCTGATGGTGCATGGCGTCACCGATATAGAGCAGCCGCTCGTCGCCCGAGCCGATCTCATAGCCCGTGTGGCCGGGCGTATGGCCGTCGATGGCATAGGCCTTGATCCCCGTCGTGATCTGGGCCCCGGGAGCGAAGGTCTCGACCTTGGGCGTGATCGCGGTGACCAGCGCCGCCAACTGGGCATCGCCCTGGATGGCCGTCCATTCGTTGGCGGTCAGCCGGATGGTCGCGTTGGGGAAGGTCAGGGTGCCCGAACCGTCGACCAGACCCGCCACGTGGTCGCCGTGACCGTGCGAGATCAGGACATCGGTGATCTGGTCGGGCGTGACGCCGGCAGCCTCCAGCGAGGCGACGAGCCGTCCGGCATTGGCTCCCATCGACGCGCCTCCGCCCGCGTCGATCAGGACCAGTCGCTCGCCGTCGCGCACCAGCAGGGGCTGGATCGACAGGTCGAAGGTGTCGCCCGGAAGACCGTTGGCGGTCAGGAGCGCCGCCACCTCTTCCGGCGTGCGGTCCACGGCCAGGACGGTATTGTCATTGGGCATGCCAGTCATGCCGCCGTCGCGAAGCGCGATCAGTTCCAGCGATCCGACGCGGAAGCGGGTCACATCGGGACTGGCGGCGGGTGCCTCGGCCGATGCCGGTTCCGTGGTCTCTGCGGGCTGCGAGCAGCCGGCCGCAGCGATGACGCCGGACAGAAGGAGCGCAGCAGCGGAAATCTTGAACATGGGGGACATGGGAACCTCGGCGGATCGGAGCGGCTGAGGTCAGATAGGCGCAGCCGATGCGGGCACCAGTGGGGCGGGTCGTGAAGCTTTCGCGACGACCCGCCCGCTTGGTCAGACGATCACGCCGTTGCGGCGGCGAACAGTGCGTTGGCCTTGTTCCAGTTCACCACCTCCCAGAAGGCCTTCAGATAGTCGGCCCGGCGGTTCTGGTACTTCAGATAATAGGCGTGCTCCCAGACGTCGGCGCCCAGCACGACAGCGCCCTTCTGCTCGGCGACGTCCATCAGGGGGTTGT
>JADCBH010000156.1 GCA_020253595.1 Brevundimonas sp. | reverse complement strand
CAGCTCGGTCACCGGATGCTCGACCTGCAGCCGGGTGTTCATCTCCAGGAAGAAGAAGCTGCGGTCCTGACCCGCGACGAACTCCACCGTGCCCGCCGAGTCGTAGTTCACGGCGCGGGCCAGGGCGACGGCCTGGGCCCCCATGGCCTCGCGCGTCGCCTCATCCAGCAGGGGGGAGGGGGCCTCCTCGATGACCTTCTGGTTTCGCCGCTGGATCGAGCATTCGCGGTCGAACAGGTGGACGATGTTGCCGTGCTTGTCGCCCAGCACCTGAATCTCGATGTGGCGCGGGTCGATGATGAACTTTTCGAGGAAGACCCGATCGTCGCCGAAGGCGGTCAGGGCCTCGGCCTTCACCGCAGCGAAGCCCTCGGCCATGTCGGCGTCGGAGTGGGCGACGCGGATGCCCTTGCCGCCGCCGCCGGCAGAGGCCTTGATCATGACCGGATAGCCGATCTGGCGCGCGATCTCGACGGCGTGTTCGGTCGTCTCGATCAGGCCCATGTGGCCGGGAACGGTCGAGACACCAGCCTCGGCGGCGAATTTCTTGGACGTGATCTTGTCGCCCATGGCCTCGATGGCCCCGGGGTTCGGGCCGATGAAGGCGATGCCCTCAGCTTCCAGCCGCCGCGCGAAGACCGGATTCTCCGACAGGAAGCCGAATCCGGGATGCACGGCCTGTGCGCCCGAGCGTCGCACCGCCTCCACGATCTTGTCCTGGACCAGATAGCTCTCGGCGGCGGGCGAGGGGCCGATGTGGATGGCCTCGTCGGCCATCTCCACCGCCATCGACCCAGCGTCGGCGTCGGAATGGACGACCACGGTGGCGATGCCCAGACGGCGTGCCGTCTTGATGATGCGGACGGCGATCTCGCCCCGGTTCGCGATCAGGATCTTGTCGAACATGAGCCGGTTCGTAGGCGGTGGCGGCCTGTCGGTCCATACCCCCGAAAGGGCTCCAACTGCATGGTCGCTGAAGGATGGGGCCATTCCCCGTTCAGGCGAAGCGTCACACGTTCGCCGTTCTGGCTTGGCAAGGTCGCCCCCAATCGGCTTTAACCCTCGCCGACCCTTGATCAGCCGCCTGGAGCTTCCCCCTGATGAACCGCTTCCTGACCGCCGTTTCGGCCGCCGCCGTCATGCTGTCGGCCGCCGCCGCCTCCGCTCAGGACTTCCGCGCCCTGGCCCAGACGGACTTGCAGGCCGCCCGGGACGAGCTCCGCGCCAACCATCCTGCCGCAGTCATCCCCGGTGCTGCGGGCGACACGTTCCGCAGCTGGATCGACGGCGGTCTTGCCGATGCCCAGAGCCGCGTTGGTCAGGTCAACTCTGGCGACGCCCACGCCTATCTGATGCGCTACTATGCGGCGGGTTTCCGCGATTCCAACATCTCGATCACCCCGACCTATGAGGGGCTCGGGCCGTACTTCGGGATCAGCTGGCCAGGCATCGCCACGGGTTGGCGCAACGGCCGTTACGAGGTCACCTATGTTCACCCTGGCGTGCGGAACGCGCCGCGTATCGGCGACGTGGTTGTCAGCTGCAACCTGACCCCGATTGAGGAGTATGCCCGCGCCAAGCTGGACCGCTGGGAAGGCAATCTCGACACCGAGGCGGGTCGCGTGACCTCGGCGCCTTACCTGCTGTGGAACCGCAACAACCCCTTCGTGTCGGGCCTGCCCTCGACCTGCGAGTTCCAGAGGGGCCGTAGCCGCCCGCGCGCCGTGGACCTGCGTCCCGTGCCGGTCACGCCGGGCGTGCTCGAGACCGCCTATCGAGCCACCGTCTACATGCCGCCGGCCACGCCGCTGAACATCGAGACGGTCGACGGCCGCCCCTGGGTGCACGTCCACTCCTTCGCCGACAGCGCGGGCTGGGATGCCTTCAACAGCCTGGTGGAGTCCCAAGCTGCGACCCTGCGCGGACCCCAGGGCTTCGTGCTCGACCTCCGCGCCGCCGCCGGTTCGTCGGCCTACACGTCGACGGCGCGGGGCTATGGCCTGGCCAACCGCATCTGGACGCCGGAGTTCACCGTCAGCCGCCAGCCGGCCGCCGGTGAAATCACCTACCGCGCCACGCGGGGTAACCGCGATTGGTACGCCGAGACGCTGGGCCGCATGCAAGGCGACCCGCGCTTCGTGCAGGAAGCCGGTCCGGTGATCCAGCAGACACAGGAGATCGTCGCGGCCTTAGACGCGGCTCTGGCCTCCGGTCAGCAGACCTTCACCCTGCCGGGCCGCGCGGCCGTGGCCGACACGGGTGCCGCCAATCCGGTGCAGGGCCCGGTCGTGGTGCTGGTGGACGCCGGCTGCTCGGGCGGTTGCCTCGACACGCTCGATCTGCTGACGCGCCTGCCGAACGTCCGCATCGCCGGTTCGACCACAGCGACGGACTCGATCTTCATCGAGCCGACCGTCGAGCGGCTGCCTTCGAACTATTCGGACCTCAGCTACGGCCACAAAGCCTGGACCAGCCGCCAGCGCGGCAACAACCAGCCCTTCACCCCGGCGCAGGGTCTCACCTACACCGGCAACCCGGCCGATGAGACGGCCGTGCGTGCCTGGGTCGGCACGCTGTTTCAGTAGGGCGCGAACGCTCGCGACGCGGTCGCTCGCTGCTTGAGCGCGAAAGCAGTTGGGGCCGGGCAGGGTAGAACCCTCGCCCGGCCCTTCCTATCTGGGGTCCATGACCGACACCGTCACACCACACCGCTCCGCCGCCGGCTACGACCTGACCCCGCCGTCGGAGGGCCAACGAATTGCCCTTGAGGCCGACCTGAGCGCCGAGGAAAGGCGCGTCCTGCTCAGCCATGGCACCGAGGCCCCGTTTTGTGGCGTGTTGCTGGGTGAGAAGCGACCTGGGGTGTACGCCTGTCGTCAGTGCGGCCTGCCTCTGTTCCGTGCCGGAACAAAGTTCGAGAGCGGTACCGGCTGGCCCAGCTTTACCCAGCCGGTCAGCGAAGACCACGTCCGCGCGATCGAGGACCGATCCTATGGCATGGTCCGCGTCGAGACAGTCTGCGCGCGGTGTGGTGGGCAC
Organism: Brevundimonas sp.; assembly: GCA_020253595.1. GTDB lineage: Bacteria > Pseudomonadota > Alphaproteobacteria > Caulobacterales > Caulobacteraceae > Brevundimonas. The sequence goes on along the minus strand of JADCBH010000156.1, from coordinate 4,166 downwards.
CAAGGGCATGTTTTCCCGGATGGTCCGCCGCCGACGGGGCTGCGCTACTGCATCAACTCGGTCGCATTGCAGTTCGTGCCGGAAGGCAGTCCGCTGCCGGATCCGCTGGGACGCGGCGACGGCACGGCGTGACGGCGGCGAAACGGCGCGGTCGCCCTTGCGCCGCATTTGGGCCTAGACTGCAGACCCGTCCGGAGTTTCGCCCATGCTGATCGCCCTCGGTCTCGCCGCCGCAATGACTTCCGGCGATCCAGACGCCGTCGTCGCGACGGCACCTGTCGGCACCGGCGCGGTGCTGGTGGGTGTGGAAGCCCCGGTCAGCGACGCCCGCCTTGACGGTCAGGCGGCAGCGATCACCCCCCACAATCTGACGACCCAGCAGCAGATCGACCGCTGGCTGGCCGCTCGCGCGACCGATGTCCCAGCCTTCGCGGAGGCCAACGGCCCGGCCGATGACCGCCGGATGCACGGCTACGTCAGCGGATCGATTGGCACGAACGATTTCAGCCAGCTCGCTGTGGGCGTTTCCATACCCGTCGGTGAGAACGGACGTCTCGATCTCGCCTACAGCCAGACCCGCAACGGCTGGTACGGCTATGGCCCGTTCGATGGCACCGGTGGCTGGGGTGTGGACGGCCCTTATCCGCATCTGGAACACAGCTATCCGATCGGTAGCCCCTGGCCCGCGGCCACGCTCGTCTATCCCGGAGACATCAAGCGTCGTCGCGGACAATCCTTCAGCCTGTCGTACCGCGCCGATGAAGACCGCTCGCCCCGTCCGTTCGACCGCTGGTGAGACACAAAAAAGGCCCGGTCTCTGGACCGGGCCTTTCTCGGGAGTGGTGCCGCCGGGCAGGATTGAACTGCCGACCTCAGCCTTACCAAGGATGCGCTCTACCACTGAGCTACGGCGGCGAAATCTGAGGAAGCGGCCGTATAGCCATTGAACCCCCGGTGGGGAAGCCCCTTGCCCGGAAAGTTTTCGCAGGGCTCACTGCAACCATGACAGAACCGCCTGAAACGCCCACCACAGCGCCGGAGCTGCCGCTCCCGGCTCGCACGCCTGAACAGCAGGCCAAGGCTGACCGGGCCGCGCGCCTCGCCAAGGCCCTGCGCGACAACCTGCGTCGGCGAAAGACGCCCCGGCCGCCGCGAGTCGGGAACTGATCCGTCACGGAACGTGACCTCAGCCGGGCCTTTCGCAATGCGGCGCGCCCGGGCTAGATAGCCGGCTCGCCGGGACGGTCGATCCTTGCGGCTTCAAGGACGACATGGACAGCATCACGGTTCACGGCAACGGCCCGCTCCACGGCGAGATCCCGGTCTCGGGGGCAAAGAATTCCGCCATCAAGTTGATGGCAGCCGCCATCCTGAGCGATCAGCCCCTGCGGCTGACCAATATGCCGCGCCTGGCGGACACGCGCTTCCTCGGCAGACTGCTGCGTTCGTTTGGCGTCGATGTGACAGAGAGCGGGGAGGGTGCCGAGCAGCAGACCCTGTTCCATGCCCATGAGCTGACCTCGACCTTCGCCCCCTATGATCTGGTCCGCCAGATGCGGGCCAGCTTCAACGTGCTGGGCCCGCTGTTGGCCCGCACGGGCCACGCCAAGGTTTCGCTGCCCGGCGGCTGCACCATCGGCGCGCGACCCGTCGACCTCCATATCGACGCCCTGACGCGGCTGGGTGCCGCGATCGAGCTGGACGAGGGCTATGTCTCCGCCACGGCCCCGAAGGGCCTGCGCGGGGCGGAGATCGAGTTTCCGTTCGTGTCGGTCGGGGCCACAGAGCACACCCTGATGGCCGCCGTTCTGGCCGAAGGCACCACGGTGCTCAAACGGGCGGCTCGCGAGCCCGAGATCGGCGATCTGGCTCGCTGCCTCGTCATGATGGGTGCCCGGATCGAGGGCATCGACACGGATACCTTGACCATCCACGGCGTGACGTCGCTGAACGGCGGCGAGTGGTCGGTGATCCCGGATCGGATCGAGATGGGCTCCTATGCCTGTGCCGCTGCCATGGCAGGGGGCGAGGTGCGGCTGACGCGCTCGCGCCCCGAGCTCATCCAGGCCCTGACCGAAAAGCTGGTCGAGGCCGGTGTCGAGGTTTCGCCCACAGCCGATGGGGTGATCGTCCGCCGCGATGCGGGTAAGCGGCTGAAGGCGGTCAATGTGGCGACCGAGGTCTATCCGGGGTTCGCCACCGACCTGCAGGCGCAGTTCATGACGCTGATGACGACGGCCGACGGCGTAAGCGTCATCCACGAGAACATCTTCGAGAACCGCTTCATGCACGCGCCCGAGCTCGGCCGGTTGGGTGCCGATATCTCGGTCCACGCCGGCGAGGCGCATGTGACGGGCGTCGAGAAGCTGAAGGGTGCACCGGTCATGGCGACCGACCTGCGCGCTTCGGTCAGTCTGGTGATCGCCGGTCTGGTAGCCGAGGGCGAAACCACGATCGGCCGGGTCTATCATCTGGATCGGGGTTTCGAGCGTCTGGAAGAGAAGCTCGGAGCCTGTGGTGCCGACATCCGCAGGGTGAAGGGCCCGCCCGTCGAAGGACCGGACGATGACCACTGACGATCTGGCGACCCGCCCGATCACGGGCGAGGAAGGCGAAGCGATCCGCAAGGCCGCCGGCGGCTCCAGCGCGCCGTTGCGCCTGCTCGCCGAGGACGGCGAGGATCTGGCGATCATCTCCGCCGCGCTTCAGGACGCCATCCTGCGGCCGGCCGACATCGTCTGGGAGAAGGGCGCGCGTCGCCTGACCATCGAACTCAGCCGCTTCTGCTGGGAATGCGGTGGTACCTGGGTAAGGGCGGCGATGCAGTTCGGCGACGTGGAGGCGGTGAAGAGCCGCGGACTGCCGCGTCTGCCCGACACGCCGCTGGAGCTACTGGCCATCCATTTCGTCGAAGGCGATCCACCGGGCGGCAAGGTCATTCTGATGTTCGCCGGCGGTGGCGACCTGCGCGTCGATGTCGAGTGCCTCGACGCCGTCGTCGCCGATCTGTCCGAACGTTGGCAGGCGCGCGTCGCCCCCACCCATCTTGACGGCGAGACCTCATGACCGATCAACGGCTGGCCAGCGTCGAACTGGACGAGGCCACGCTGCCGTCCGCCACAGCCGAGATCGAGCACGAGCGTCGTGTGGCCATTTTCGACCTGGTCGAGAAGAACGCCTTTGCGCCTGACGGGGCCGATGCCGGGCCTTATGGGCTCAAGCTGTCGCTGCAGGACAATCGACTTGTGTTCGACATCTCGGGCGTCGACTTCGCCCGCACCTACGCCCTGTCGCTGACGCCACTGAAGCAGGTGCTGCGCGACTATCTGCTGATCTGCGACAGCTACTATGAGGCTCTTCGAGGGTCCTCGCCCAGTCAGATCGAGGCCGTCGACATGGGGCGACGCGGCCTGCACAATGAGGGTGCCGAGCTGCTCAAGGCGCGTCTCGACGGCAAGGTCACCATCGATCACGAGACCGCGCGGCGCCTCTTCACCCTGGTTTGCGCCCTGTATCGGCGGGGCTAAGCGACGGCGGTTGAGCGCCCGTCGTTCGGCGAGACGGGACGTTAACTCGACCGTGCCATGCTCCCGGGCATGGAAACGCTCACGAAATCCCAGATCGCGGCGTTCAACGCCGTTCGCGCCCGCCTGACGCCGGACGAACGTGCCCGCGTCGATATCGCCTCGGTCGAGGCGGTGGACCCAGCCGTGGTCTCGGCACCCCACTGGAATTTTGACTTGCCCAGCCATGCCGCCGACCAGGCGCTCGGTGAGGACGCCACCGATGCCATGCGCCGGGCGTTGGTCGCCACCTGGGCGCTGGAGCTGCCGGGTCGGGCGAAACACGCGGCCCTGCCAGGCGAGGTGATGGAGCTCTATCCCTACTGGCTCGACAGGATGGCCGAGTTTCTGACGGGCGCGGCCGAGGCAGGCGCCGCCTATGACCGCGATCACTGGGCCAAGGATGTCCGGATGGCGCTGGTGCTCAGCGTGCCGGGCGCGCGGACCCAGACGATCGATCTGTCTTCGCCCATGGGACCTGGGCAGGTCGTGCGGAACGGACGCGACGGCTATGGCTGGAGCCAGCTGATCTCTTACGTGCGCGCCCAGGGATGGAAGAAGCCCTGGCTGGAGGTGCACACCGAGAGTCGGCAACTGGAAGAT
>JADCBH010000155.1 GCA_020253595.1 Brevundimonas sp. | reverse complement strand
TGTCTCCTCCCTGTCGCGCAGCGATGGGGAGGTGGCTCGAAGCGAAGCGGAGAGACGGAGGGGTTCTCAACGCGAGGAGATCGAGCGTGCGGTGACCCCTCCACCGCTTCGCGGTCCCCCTCCCCATCGCTGCGCGACAGGGAGGAGACGCAAGTGCCTTAGAGGAACTTCGCCATCGCCAGCGCGGTGTCGCTCATGCGGGTCGCGAAGCCCCACTCGTTGTCGTACCAGCTGAGGACGCGGGCGAGCTTGCCGTCGACGACCTGGGTCTGGGGAAGCGCCGCCGTGGATGAGGCGGCGATGTGGTTGAGGTCCATCGAGACGAGCGGATCGTTGGTTGTCGCCAGAACGCCCCTCATAGGGCCGTCGGCAGCGGCCTGGAGCGCGGCGTTGATCTCCTCGACCGTCACCTCGCGGCCGGCGACGACCTTCAGGTCGACGACCGAGACATTCGGGGTCGGGACGCGGATCGACGAGCCGTCCAGCTTGCCCTTCAGTTCCGGCAGGACGAGGCCGAGCGCCTTGGCTGCGCCGGTCGAGGTCGGGATCATCGACAGGCCTGCGGCGCGGGCGCGGTAGAGGTCCTTGTGCATCGTATCCAGCGTCGGCTGGTCGCCGGTGTAGGCGTGGATCGTCGTCATGTAGCCGCGCTCGATGCCGAACAGGTCGTTCAGCACCTTGGCGACGGGCGCGAGCGCATTGGTGGTGCAGCTGCCGTTCGAGACGATGATGTCGTCGGCGGTCAGGGTGTCGTGGTTGACCTTGTAGACGATGGTCTTGTCGGCGTTGTCGGCCGGGGCCGAAACCAGCACCCGCTTGGCACCGGCGGTCAGGTGGGCCGAGGCCTTGTCCTTGGACGTGAAGATGCCGGTGCACTCGAAGGCGATGTCGACCGACAGGTCCTTGTGCGGAAGGTTGGCCGGGTCGCGCTCGGCCGTGACCTTGATCTTGCCCAGGCCCACGTCGATCCAGTCGTCACCGGCCTCGACCGTGCCGGGGAAGCGGCCATGGACGCTGTCGTAGCGCAGCAGGTGGGCATTGGTGGCCACCGGCCCCAGGTCGTTGATCGCCACCACCTCGATGTCGCGGCGGCCATGCTCGACGATCGAGCGGAGCACGAGGCGGCCGATGCGGCCAAAGCCATTGATGGCGACGCGGACGGTCATGAAGCGGTCTCCTGAAGCAGTGTTTGCCGTTTTTTCGGCCTGCCGCGTGTAACGCTGCATCAGGCCGTGTTGGGCGCCTCAATGGAACTGGCGCGCGCGAGGATCAACCCCGGCGGCGATCACAAGGCGAAAGTCCGTGTAACGGCTCAGCTGGACAGCGGCAGCGCAAGCCGGGCCTCGAGCCCTCCGCCGGGCCGGTTGGTCAGTGTCACATCGCCGCCCGCCGCCCGTGCCGCCTGTCGCGCGACCGCGAGACCCAGACCCGCCCCGCCGGTCTGGCGGTTGCGGGACCGTTCGCCGCGATAGAAGGGCTCGAAGACGGTCTGCAACTCGTCGTCCGGCAGGCCCGGGCCGCGGTCGGAGATGGTGACGACGGCCATGTCGCCGTCCTGTCCGGCCGACACCCGGGCATCGCCCGCGAACTTCAGGGCATTGTCGATCAGGTTGGCCAGGGCGCGGCGCAGGGCGGCGGGATCCCCGAGTACCGGCAAGGCGTCCCAACCCTCGAACTGGACGGCGGCTCCGGTCTCGGCGAAGCCCCGGACGCTGTCGGCGGCGAGGACCGCGAGGTCCAGAGGCTCGCGGCGCTCGGCCTGTTCCTCTCCGCGCACGAAAGCCATGGCCTGACTGATCAGGGCGTCCATCTCCTCGACATCGGCGGCCATGCGGTCGCGCAGCGCTTCGGGCACCTGTTCGGCACGGAAGCGCAGGCGGGTCAGGGGGGTCCTAAGATCGTGGGCGATGGCGGCGATGGTCTGGGTCCGCTGACGCATATGCTGGCGGATCGAGGCCTGCATGTCGTTGAAGGCCGTGATGGCGGTGCGCACCTCAGACGGGCCGGACGGGGTCAGGGGCTCGGCGTCCGGATCGGCACCCAGACGCTCTGCGGCCTGGGCAAAGACGCGGATCGGCCGGGTCAAACGGCGCGCCATCAGCCACACGACCGGAGCCAGCAAGAGCGCGGTGATGCCCAGCGCCATCAGGACGCGGGCCTGCCAAGGGTCGATCCAGCCACGCGGCGGCTCTACGGTGGCCCAGCGGCCGTCCGGAAGTCGGGCCGATACAGAGAACGGCGCAAAGGTGAGACGATCGGCAGTGACGGCGAAGCGAGCTCCGGCCGAGTCGAGCGCCGTTATCTCGACGCGCGGGATCGCCGCTTGTTCCGCTGCCTGAGAAGCCGGGCGCCGTTGGGCCAGCACGGCTCGCAACTCCTCCATGGCCGCTTCAGGCGAGCGGGGCTGATCGACCTCCCTGTTCAGGATGATGGTCTCGCTGGATCGCGAAACCACTCCGGCGACCGATGCTGCGGATTGTCTGGATTCGATCCGAGGCGGACCCCGTTCGAAGTCAAACGGTCGGGAGCCCCGGACTGGAGCCAGACTCACCCGGACATCGCTCGAGGGAATGCCGAGGCGACTGGCGATGGACGTCCCAATCAGTATCTCTAAGGGACT
>JADCBH010000154.1 GCA_020253595.1 Brevundimonas sp. | reverse complement strand
TCCTCGCGGAAATAGCCTACGCCGACGAAGCCGGACAGCGACCCGCCGTTGTCCCAGTTCAGGCGCAGTTCCTGGCTCCACTGTTCGCCATCGGAGTTACCGATACCAAAGAGGAGCGGCAGCGAGATGCCATCCGGATCGAAAGCTTCGCTGGTCTCGAAGGTGCGGTAGGCCGTGGTCGAGTTGAGCGTCAGGCTGTCGCTCAAGTCGTAGCGAACCAGACCCGTGACACCCCAGACTTCCCGGTCGATACCCAGTTCGCGGCCGCCGCCGAGGCTGGTGCGCGGCGTGAGCGCAGCTCCGTCGCGCGGTTCACGTCCGCCCAGAACGGCCCCGGTGATGGGGTCCTGAGGGTTGTAGGCGATCGAACGGAAGCTCACGCCCGATGGGCGATCTGTCTGGTAGTTGCCGATCACATCGACCCGCAGCTGGTCGTTGGGCTGGAACGCCAGAAGACCGCGATAGGCTTGGGTGTCGACGCCGTTGTAGGCCGCGCCGCCAGACAGATTGTCGACATAGCCTTCGCGAGACTTGACCCGACCTGCCAGCCTGATCGCGAGGCTCTCCGTCACTGGAGCGTTCAGCATGAATTCGCCCATGCGGTAGTCGAAGTTGCCGAGACCCACGCGGAGCTCGCCCTCGTAGCCGTCGATGTCGGCCTTGTTCTGGATGACGTTGACCGCACCGATCAACGCCCCGCGGCCATAGAGCGTCGACTGCGGGCCCTTCGCCACTTCCACCCGCTCAATGTCGAACAGTTCGACGTAGGCGCCCGGCGAACGTGAGATCGAGACACCATCCTGATAGATGGAGACGCGGGGCTCATCGGCAGCGCCGGTCGAATCCGAAGTAATCCCGCGGATGACGAAGCCGGGATTGTTGGGCGACTGGTTCTGAACGACCAGCCCGGGCACGAAGGCCGACAGCTCTTCGAATTCCTGGACGCCAAGGCCGTCCAGGAACTCGCCATTGTAGGCGGTGAGGGCGAAAGGGACCTCGATCGGATCCTGGGCGCGCAGCTGAGCGGTGACGATCACCTCCTCCAGCTGCGTGGGGTCCTCCTGGACCTGAGCCTGGACGGCGGTGGAAACGGCAGACGCGGCGACAGCGCCCATGAGCACGGCGCGCGTGTAACGGTTCCGGGGCGCCGCAGTGACGCTTCAGCCGTACTCGGACGATACCGTCAGGCCATGAAGCTCAGCCCTCTGGAAGCCATGTTCCTGAGGTTCGGGAAGATGACGTCCAGGTTGGTTTCCGACACGCCGAGCCAACGGCCGAGCGTCGCCCCGTACTGATCCACTGAGGTCGTGGGGATCTGGAAAGAACGGCTCATGTCAGGGTTCCGGAACGTGCCCTGGTCTATCCCGAGCGTCGGATACTGACCGTAGATGTCGCCCCCGCGCACCGAGCCGCCCATCACCAGATGGTGGCCGCCCCAGGCGTGGTCGGTGCCGTCGCCGTTGGTGTTGAACGTGCGGGAGAAATCAGAAGCCGTGAAGGTCGTCACTGCGTTTCGCATGTTGACCCCGCCGATGTTGGCGAGCGCGGCGTCGAAGTAGGACAAGGCGTGGGCGACCCGGGCGAGGTTGTTGCCCTGGGCCGCGTTCTGGAAGTCGTGAGTATCCCAGCCGCCCAGGCTGACGAAGAACACCTGTCGGCGGACGCCCAACGCCGGTGCCGCTGCGATCATGCGCGCAACCGTCTGGAGCTGGGTGGCCAAGGTATTGTTCTCGGTCGCCCCGGTAATCGGGTTGCGGTAGGCGGGAGCGGCTGAAACGCTAGTGACTGCTGACGAGGCAAAGACGTTGTTCAGCGTTGTCGATGCGTTGATCGAACGGCCCGTCGTCGTGGCGTAGTCGGCCGCGAACAAGCTGGCTGACGATGTGTCTGTGATGATCTCCCGCACGCGTTGCGGTGCGACGGTCGAACCGAACAGATTGCTCCCGGACTGACCGGTGATGACCACCGCAGGCTGGGCCCCCGTGCTCATCTGATACTGGACCACGCTCTGGCCCGAAAGGAAGACGGCGTTGCCGGCCGTAGAGATGGCCGTGAACAAGGACGAGGTGCCGTTCTGGCTGGACAGGAGGTCACCGAACCGACCACCCCAGCCAACGCGCGCGCCCTCGGTCTGGCCGGACTGCCAGGTCGACTGCTGGTCGTTGTGCGAGAAGAGGTTGGCCGGGAAGGGGGCCGTCCGGCCCTCGAACTGGGCCTTGGTGATCGGCTGGATAAGGGTGCCAACGTTGGCGACGACGGCCAGACGGTTGGCGTCGAACAGGTCCTTCACCGGCTGCATGAAGGGATGCAGGGCGAAGGTTCGTGTCGTGGCGTTCGTTCCTGCGGGGATGGGATTCAGCGATCGCGGCACGATGGGCAGGACGCCGCCCCAGGCTTCGGGTGAATCCGCCGACGAAACCCGACCGGTAACGGGGTTGGTCGCACCCACCGGTGTTGGGGCGGTGCCCAGCGGCATCAGGGCGATGGGGTCGTTGCCGGTGTTCCGGGCCGCGAAGTAGCGGGACCAGCTGTCATTGTCGGTCGCAAGGACCATGTTGTGGCTGTCGTTGCCTCCGAACAGGAACACGCAGACAAGGGCCCGGTAGTCCGGCGCGCTCTGGCTGGCGGCGTTGCCGGCGGCGGCCAGCTGGGCTGCGAAGGGGGCCGCTGCACCCAGCATGGACATGCCGCCGGTGATCCGGAGCAGCTGGCGGCGGGTGTATTTTCCGTGGCTCATCGTGCCGTCCTCACCGCTGGACCAGATATTCGGGCGACACCATCGTCATGTAGACGGCGAGGCGCGCCCGGTTGAGCAAGGCCGTATCGATGGCGGCCTGGTTGGAGCCGGTCGCCGCCGGAACAGCGACGGAGTTCACGCTCTCCACGATACGAGCCCGGAGTGTTGACGACATCTGTCCGTAGAGCAGCATCCGGTTCATGCGATCGGCGAGCGCGTTGGCGTCGTTGGCGATCGTCACTTCTCGCGTGTAGGCCGAGCGTACGTCGGACCCTGTGCCGATCCCCGTCCCGATGGCCGTCTGCATCGTGTTGGCATAACCGGCGACCGTGACCTCATCTACGATCTGGAACTCTGGAACGGTAAGGTTCTGTGCGCCCGCCCGGGTGTTCGGCGGCACATAACCGGGCCGGTAGAAGTTGAAAACCGACGGGCTGGCCAAGGCGGACTGCCCGAGGGATGTGTTCCCGCTTGTCGAGTTCAGCAGATAGTTGCCGCTGACCGAGGTCGCGCCGAACGCGCGCATCCAGTTGGTCATCCGCACGATCGGCTCACGGACCTTGCCGAACGTCGCGCTGTTGGCTGAGTTGATGTCGCGCGCCTCGGCATCCAGCAGGATGGTCCGCACCACCGCCGCCAGGTCGCCCCGCACGCCCGAGCCGTTGTTGATGAACGCTGCCGAGCAGCGGCTGATGTAGCCCGGTGAGGGGTTGGACGTCACCAG
>JADCBH010000153.1 GCA_020253595.1 Brevundimonas sp. | reverse complement strand
ACGGTGACACTCCTGTTGCTGGATCCAACCCGGGCAAGTTAACGGATACCGACAACAATAGGCCGAGTGGCACCGCAACGCTGCAGTAGTCACGCACGGCGATAGACATGTCCCGGCGAGATGGGTTGGATCCCGCGGTCAACCATCGCTTCATGGCACCCCCGTCCGTGGCAACGTTGCCGGAGTGCTTCCCCTTCGTGCTCCCCTCCCGCAGCTAGGAGGGGGGGGCTGTCAACATAGCCAAGTGTCTCGCGCACATCTTCACATCGCATCGAAAGCCGGAGCCGCGCTGATTGCAGCGTGGCTCTGCTGGATTGTTGCGAGTCGTTGGGACGACCGCGATCCCTTCCCCGGGCCTCTGGAGAGTAGCGCTGATAAGCGCGTAGAGTCTCCGGTTGGCGTACTTGAGTCACCCTCAAGCCGCACACCCGCCGATTCAAGTCGGGCTCCGGCCGTTGCGGGGCGCGATGCACGCATCCAGGTCCTCCAGGATGCCACGGGGCTGCCAGTGCCCCATGTGCGATGTGTGCTCGTGTCAACATCTAGTGCAGTCCAACATGTGGCTTTCACGGACTCTGATGGGTGCCTTTCCGCAGCGTCTGGCAATTGGGAGGCTCAGGTCGACGGCTTCCAGTCGCTAAACGGGAGCGTTTCTTGCGGGCCCGGCGAACAGTTGTTCTTGTGGGTTGCGAGAGTACATGATGTCAATGTTCACGTCACGGACTCGGGAGGCGCCCCTGTCTCGGGAGCAAGCGTCGTACTGGCCTCAGCGTTGAGGGCTGATGGCTACGGATTTGCTTTTACCGCTCATGATGCCGAAGCAACGACTGACGAGCATGGGACTGCCACGTTCTCCAATGTGACTTTGAGCCGCGGCTTGCGCGCCAACGTGTGGCGACTTGGATTCATGCCAATCCAGCAGCCGGTCGGTTGCTCAAGTGAGCGCAGGGTGCATGTCGCAATAGTGCTTGCACACGTGGACGCCACCGCGCCGCTACGCGTCCTGTGTGTAGACACGTCCAACAGACCCATTAGTGGTGTGGCCTTGCACGCGGATACCTCCACGGCCAATGCACCGTTCAATGTGCCGGTGCGCCTCGGCGCGACCGATATCAACGGGGAGATAGTAGTCCCGGGATGGGTGCGGGCTGCGCTGAGTATTGAGTTGTCTGGACCTGAAGTCTACCCATCACGAATCACCAGTGAGTCATGTGCGCGCATCGAAGGTGAACGCTGTCGCGTTCTGGTGCCGCGTCGCGCAAGCGGTAGGTTCTGGTTTGCCGAGAGATCGCCAAGAACCCTGCAATGGAGGATCATATCCGCAGCTGAGGAGCGTGCTGCATCAGGAGTCGACGCGGTAGCAAAGCTGGCGTCATCGTTTGTAGTTGGCGCGCCAGACGCAGAGGGGTACTGCGAGAGTAACTTGCCCGTTGACTGGCCAGTGCAACTGCACTGCGGCGATGAGAATGGCAGTTGGACCGGCTCTGCGCGGATCCAAGGCGAAGGTTGGATCGTTCCGATCGCCTTGGCTGGCTGGGGTTGGCCATTCCTTCTCAAGATCGCCAGCACATCACCCAACGTCGTCCCCTTGTCGGTCAGGTTGCTGCAGTCGCCCGTGGGCGCATTCGAGCGACCGCTTCCTGTGATTCGAGATGGAAACACGCTTGAGGTGCAATTGCCAATCGGATTGAGCATGCTTGAGGTCGAGGGCTCCAACGGATCGCGTCTGCATCTCAAAGGTGACACGGCGATCTGCGGCCAGACGGCGTACGTGGGGTTTGTCGACATGCACAGGATTGAAATACAGGTTGTTGACGGCGACCGAAGGCCGATCCTGGATCAGCGTGTTGAACTACAGAGGACTACGAACCGTCTATTTAGAGACATTGGCGGTGGATGGCGGGCATGGAATGCGCCAGGAAGCTATTCCGGCCTTCCCGACCATAGTGGGCGAATAGCCATGGAGTGCCTGGCCGGGGAATACGAGATTTGGATGAGCCACCTACCAATCCGAAACAGCCACCCCAGCACCTGGAGGCCTCTAGAGGGGATGAGGATCATCGTGCCTCCTGTTGGCGACAACCTGCACACGGTAGTTGCGGCATCCAGCAGATTAATTGAGCTTTCTATCGGCCCTGATGTCGCGGCTCAGCTGCCCCATGAGTGGGTGCTAAGAGACTCGCTAAGCGGCTCGGAGCAAGTCCATGAGGGGCGCTTTGCTTCCTTCTGGTGTACAGCTCAACCACGATCACTTCAACTGATCGGCCGTAATGGGTTGGTTGTTATGGATGTCGCGATTCCCGCCGGAGGCAGTCCGTGGTATTGCGAGGTCCACCGGTAGGCCCGTGAGGGTGCGCGGCGCCAGCCAACCAGACGCAGGAGCCGACGAGCGCCGCAGCGGCGCTCGCGGCTCAGCGTCAAAGACGTTGGGCAGATCTCTACCTCGCGCAGTGCATGTTCATCCGTCCGGGCGATAAGCGTCGCTTGCAGCTTGAGGAGTCTGCCTCGGAGCTCATTCGATTGGTCCGACGGTGCGCACCGATCGACCGCGTTGCTGAGGCAATTGAAGCCGTGCGGCAGGCGGCGCTGTCCTACTACCGCGCGCTTGGGAAGCAGGACTGTCGCAAGGCTCATGAGTGGCGTGCTCGCAATCAGAAGGAGATCCTCGTCTACTGTGTTCGCAACCACGTGTAGACTGCCCAACAAGGCCATGCAGCCGACCGGCCCCAAGCGGCCGGCGGCTGATGGCCACAGACGTTGGGCAGACAGCCGCGGGGGTTCCTCAGACTATGAGCAAGCACGATCTCTTATGGCTGGCCGTCAAGTTGGCCGGCCTCTACTTGTTGGTCGAGGGCTTGCTTGAGCTCCCGTTGCTGATCGCGGAGGGCGGACTTGAGAATCAGCTGCACGCGGGTGTCCCGCTGCTTGCAGGAGCGATCATTCTCGGCGTCAAGTTCCGGACGGTGGCCCCGACTCTGGATCCGCAGTTCGGGCCGCCCAAGTTTGCCGGCACACGCGAGGATCTCTTCTGGCTGGTGTGCAAGACTCTGGGGTTGTGGTTCGCGGTCAAGGCTGCCGTGGCGATGCCTTCCCTGATCCTGCTGGCCGATGGTTGGGCAGATTGGAAGCAGGCTGTCATGATGTGCGCTGCTCCCGTGCAGCTTGGCCTAGCGCTGTGGCTCGTCCTGTCGAATGCTCTTCCGAATGCAGTAGCCAGAGCCAGGATTGGCACCGTGCGACTCCCCGATTGAGCATGCAGGCCCATGATGGCAAGATGCTGCCCAACAAGACCTAGGAGCCGACGAGCGCCTCAGCGGCGCTCGCGGCTCAAGGTCAAAGACGTTGGGCCGCCCGACCTTGCCGACCTTGCCCCTTACCCCTTGCCTACTTCGTGGCGGCTTGCTAGTCTCGCCTGCCATGAAGAAGCTCTTGCTGTGGATCCTCCCCTTGATTCTCTATTCTTGCGGTGGTGGCCCTGAGACCCGCACGGGCGAAGCGACCGACGCCGCTACTGGAGACAATTTCTCGCTGACGATGACTGCAACCGCCCCCTACGACACCGGCACCCTGGTGGTGCGGAACGCCGCAGGGCAGGTTGTGCTGGAGGCGACAATCCAGCGTGATCCAAACTTCAAGGGCCAAGGCCTGATCAAGCAGAACGGTCAGACGATTGGGGGAATCACCGAGAACCCAGATGGGACATACGGTTTCGACCTGTTTAATCCCGACCCAGGGCAGCCGGACGCCGGCACGGCACGGGCCGCGCCGGACGGCGGCAACACTCAAGCGCCGGGCGGCGGCACTGCTGGCTGAGATGCACGGCCGACAGCGGGGCGAGGTTGGCGGCGAGTTCTCCCTGATCGCCCGGCATT
>JADCBH010000152.1 GCA_020253595.1 Brevundimonas sp. | reverse complement strand
TGGAGCCCGGTCGCCAGAGCGGCCTCTACATCGCCCAGCCGCTCTACGTCGGTCGCACCTTGCATGCAAAGATCGCTGAAGAACCGTTTGATATTCCGTCAGGTCTTGACCTGTCCATCCGCCTGTCGAAAGGCGTGGCGGCGCTGCACCGGCTGGGCATCGCTCACCGGGACATCAAGCCCGACAATGTGATCCTCGAAGCCGACGGCGGTCTGAAGCTGATCGACCTCGGCGTCGCCCGCCTGCCGCGCGTCGAGGAGTTCGCCGAGGCCGAGGCCCCCGGCACGCCCGGCTACAAGGCTCCGGAGATGTTCGCGGGCAACCCCGGCGGCGCCCTGACCGACCAATATGCCCTGGGCGTCACCCTCTATCGCATCTTCACATCTGAATACCCCTCGGGTCAGGAGACGGAGTTCAGCCGCATACGCTTCGACCGTCCCACCCGCCCGACCCAGCATCGCCCCGACATGCCCGCCTGGCTGGAAGCCACCATCCTGCGCACCCTGTCGGTCGATCCGGCCGATCGTTTCGACAGCGTCGAGGAACTGATCCATGTGCTCGAGGCCGGCAGCGCCGCCGCCGTCCCGCCCCGCCGCGGCCTGTCCCTCATGGAGCGCGAGCCCGTCCGCTTCTGGCAGGCCGTCAGTGCGGGCCTGTTCGTCCTGCTGCTGCTGAGCTGGATGTTGCGCTAGGTGGCGCGCGGCCAATCCCGGCACTGGTTCCTGAACCACGTCAGTTGCCGCTTGGCGTAGTTCCGCGTGGCCTGTTTCATCGCCACCGTGGCATCCGCCAGCGTCGTTTCGCCCGCCAGATAGGCCATCAGCTCCCGCACCCCCACGGCCTTCATGGCGGGCAGGGCCGGGTCCAGCCCGCGCGCGATCAGGATCCGGACCTCGTCCAGAGCGCCCGCCGCGATCATCGCGTCTACGCGCGCGTCACAGGCGGCATAAAGCGCCGCCCGGTCCGGCTCGATCACCACGCGGTCGTAGGACCCGGGGGCCAGCAATGGCCTGGTCGTCGCGCGCCAGTCCGACAGGGATCGGCCCGTCGCCCGCGCCACCGCATAGGCGCGGGTCAGGCGCTGGCGGTCGCCAGCCTCGATCCCAGCTTCCGCGGCCGGATCCAGCCCGGCGAGCATCCTGCGGAATGCCGGTTCGCCCTCAGCGTCGAAGAGCGTCATGGCCGCGTCTCGGGCTTCACCGGATACGGCAGGAATGTCAGCCAAACCCTTTGTCAACGCAGAGAAATAGAGACCCGTGCCGCCGACGATCAGTGCCGGTCGCCCCGTGGCTTCAAGCTCGGCCAGGAGCGGCAGGATGGCCCGCGTCCATCGGCCCACCGACCAGGCGTCATCGGCATCGACCACCCCATACAGATGGTGGGGAGCCCGCGCTTCATCGTCCGGCGAGGGGCGGGCGGACAGGATGCGCAGGTCGGCGTACAGCTGCTGGCTGTCAGCGTTGATGATGGCGGCGCCGGTCGCCTCGGCCATCTCCAGCGCGCGCCGCGACTTTCCCGAGGCCGTCGGGCCGGCGATCAGGGTGATGGGAGAGGTCCTGGACACGGAATGCTCGCTTGCGGCTGGCTCTGCGGATAGAACGCGCCCCCGACCCCCGCAAGCTGCCGGAGCTACCCCGTGATCGACCGCGCCGCCGTCGAAGCCGTCCTGAACGCAATCCCTGATCCTGCGACAGGGCGGGGTCTGGTCGAGGCGGGCGTGGTCAAGGGGCTGACGGTCGCGCCGGATCGCGCCGGCTTCGTCATCGAAGTGCCCGCATCCGCCGTCACCACCTATGCCCCCGTGCGCGACGCGGCCGAGGCGGCTCTGACGGCCATGCCGAGCATGACAAAGGTCTCCGTCATTCTGACGGCGGAAGCCGCGCCCGCGCCGCGCAAGGCCTCCTTGTCTCCCCAGGCAGTGGACCAGACCCGGCCCCGCGCGCCCGTGCCGACGGATCGTCCCGCCCACGTCCGCCGCGTGCTGGCCGTCGCCAGCGGCAAGGGCGGGGTCGGCAAGTCGACCGTCGCGGTCAACCTGGCCGCCGCCTTCGCTCGCGCGGGCCTGTCGACCGGCATCCTGGATGCGGACGTCCATGGCCCCAGCCTGCCGACCATGCTGAGCATTTCAGGCAAGCCCGACTACCGCGACGGCATGATGGAGCCGCATCTCGCCCATGGCCTGAAGGCTATGTCGGTCGGCCTGCTGACCAAGGCCGAGGACGCCATGGTCTGGCGCGGCCCGATGGCCTCCCAGGCCCTGACCCAGATGCTGACACAGACCCGCTGGGGCACGGCCGAGCAGCCTTTGGACGTCCTTGTTGTCGACCTGCCGCCCGGGACCGGCGACGTGCAGCTGACCTTGATCCAGAAGACGCCGCTGGACGGTGCGGTGATTGTCTCGACGCCGCAGGAAGTGGCGCTGGCCGACGCGCGGCGCGCCCACACCCTGTTCCAGCGCGTGAATGTCCCCACGCTCGGCCTCATCGAGAACATGTCGGGCGACATCTTCGGGCGTGGCGGGGCCGCCGCCGAGGCCGAGCGGCTTGAGATCGCCTTCCTGGGGGATCTGCCTCTTGATGCCTCCGTGCGTCAGGCCGGCGACGCCGGCGCACCCCTGTCGACCGGCGACCTCGCGGCCCGGTTCGATGCCATCGCGACAGGGCTGGCAGGCCAGCTTGGCCTCTAGCGCGCCCCAACCTCATCTAGGGCCGACACCGTTCCGGCAGGTGAACAGGTCAGAAAAGTCGCTGCGGCGGGTTTTCAAACGCAACGTCACACGCCACCTTGCCCGCATCGTTCCGTCCGAGGATCCCCATGAGCGTCGACACCCTGTTCCGCCCCTTCACCATCAAGGGGCTGACCCTGCCTAACCGCATCGTCATGGCCCCCATGACCCGGTCGTTCAGCCCGGCCGGCGTGCCGACGTCTGACGTCGCGGCCTACTATCGTCGCCGCGCCGAGGGGCAGGTGGGTCTGATCATCACCGAGGGCACGGTGGTCGAGCGTCCGGCGGCGCGCAACGATTTTAACGTGCCCGTCTTCCACGGCGAGGCCCTGCCGCAATGGAAGACCGTGGTGGACGAGGTCCACGCCGCCGGGGGCCTGATCGCGCCGCAGATATGGCACGTCGGTTCCGCCCGCGGACAGGGAGCGGAGTGGCAGCCGCTAGGTCAGGTCGACAGCCCGTCCGGCCTCGTCGCGCCCGGCAAGCAGAAGTAAGAGCCGATGACCGAAGAGGACATTGCCGACACCATCGCTGCCTTCGGCAAGTCCGCCCAGGCGGCGCGCGAGCTCGGCTTCGACGCGGCCGAGATCCATTCCGCCCACGGCTATCTGATCGACCAGTTCTACTGGGCCGGGCTGAACGCGCGCGGTGACCGCTGGGGCGGCCCGTCGATCGCTGAACGGGCCCGGTTCGGGGTCGAGGTGGTCAAGGCGGTGCGTGAGGGCCTGGGGCCCGACCTGCCTCTGATCATCCGTCTGTCGCAATGGAAGCAGCAGGACTATGCCGCCAAGATCGCCCTGACGCCCGACGAGATGGCGGACTGGCTGATGCCGCTGTCGGATGCGGGCGTGGATGTCTTCCACTGCTCTCAACGCCGCTTCTGGGAGCCCGAGTTCGAGGGCTCGGACCTGAACTTCGCGGGCTGGGCCAAGCGGATCACGGGCAAGCCGACCATCAGCGTCGGCTCTGTGGGTCTGGACGGCGAGTTCATCGCCGCGTTCGGCGGGGCCGGGTCCCAGCCCGCGTCGCTGGACGGCCTGATCGCCCGCATGGAACGCGAGGAGTTCGACCTCATCGCCGTCGGCCGCGCCCTGCTGTCAGATCCCAACTGGGTCCTGAAGGTGCGCGACGGCCGTCAGGACGAACTGAAGGCCTTCTCCCGGGGCGACATGGCGGTCCTTCATTAATCCTCACCCGTAGGGGGAGGGGGACCACGAAGTGGTGGAGGGGGTGGACCCCAGACACCGCCTTTGTAGAATGCCCCCTCCGTCCCGACGCCAAGCGGCGTCGCGCCACCTCCCCCAATGGGGGAGGATTGGGTAAAGCGGAGCCATGACCCTCACCGGCGTCCTGCTTTCCACCTTCTGGCTCAGCCTGATCATCGGTGCTCGCTATCTTGTGATCGCGGGCACCGTCTGGTGGGCCGTCTGGGGGCGGGCGTCCGGCGTCGGCACCCGACTGAACCGGGAGCGTCCGTCCCGGCGCTTGATGCTGCACGAGATCCGGTTCTCGCTGCTGTCGACGCCGATCTACGCCTTCCCGACCGCCATCGCGCTGGAGGCGTGGAAGGCGGGCGGCACGATGATCTACGTCGATCCCTTGGCCTATCCGCTCTGGTGGTTGCCGGTCAGCTTCCTGCTGCTGCTGATCATCCAGGACACCCACTACTACTGGACACACCGCCTGCTGCATGATCGGCGTTTCTTCCCCTGGGCCCACGCTGCGCACCACCGTGCGCGCGATCCCAGTCCCTTCGCCAGCTTCGCCTTCGACCCGGCCGAGGCCGCCCTGACGGCCTGGCTCCTGCCGCTTCTGGCCTTCGTCATGCCGCTCAACATCTGGATGCTGGCGGTGCTGCTCGCCGTCATGACCGCCACGGCCGTCATGAACCACTGCGGCTGGGAGATGTGGCCCCAGAACTGGGTGCGAGGCCGTGTGGGATCACAGTTGATCACCGCGACCCACCATAGCCGTCACCACACCCACATGAAGACGAACTTCGGGCTCTACTTCCGCTTCTGGGACCGGCTATGCGGCACGGATGCGATGCCAGAAATGAAGGCAGTAGGGAGTAGGGAGTAGGGAGTAGGGCTCAGGTCTTCAGCACATCCGGCCAAGACGGGGCGTCCACGCACCAGTCCGCTAATCCCTACTCCCTACTCACTACGCCCTAATCCCTCATCTTAGCCCTGCTCGACCACCACGGCCGTCCCGTAGGCGAGAACTTCGGTCACGCCCGGCATGATCTCGTTGGACTCGTACCGGACCGCCAGCAGGGCGTTACCCCCGGCAGCGCGGGCGTGTTCCAGCAGCAGGTCGAAGGCTTCCTGGCGGCCAGCCTCGGCCAACTTCACATAGGCCCCGACGCGGCCGCCCAGCATGGACTGCACGCCGCCGATGGCGTCGGACACCAGGTTCCTGGACCGCACGGTGACGCCGCGCACCACGCCGATGTGGCGCACGATGCGGTGACCGTGGATGTCGTTGGTGGTGGAGGTCAGCATGGGGAGGGCTCCTGATCTCAGCGGCGTTCAAGGACGCGGAAGACGAAAGGATGATCGTCCTTCTCGCCCGCATCATGGCGTTCGTTGGCTGTCTCGGCAAAGAGGCTTTCGTCAAGGGCCGGAAACCAGGCGTCGCCTTCCGGTTCGGCCTCGACCTCGGTGATGTACAGTCGGCGCGCGCGGGGCAAGGCCAGCTCGAACAGGGCGAAGCCGCCGATCACGCAGATCTCGTCGACGCCGTCGTCCAGCGCCTGTTCACGCGCGATCTCCAGCGCCTCGTCGAACCGGGTCACGGCTACGGCCCCGGTCGGCTCGAACGATTCGTCCTTCGACAGCACCAGGTTCAGTCGGCCGGGCAGGGGCTTGAGCGGCAGGCTCTCCCACGTCTTGCGACCCATGATGCAGGGCTTGCCCAGCGTGATGGCCTTGAACCGCTGCAGGTCCGACCGCAGCCGCCATGGCAGATCGCCATCCCGACCGATCACGCCATTGCGCCCGCGCGCGACGACGATGGCGATGTGGGGCAGCGCCATCCTAGACCGCGACCGCCGCCTTGATGTGCGGATGGGCTTCATAGCCGCTGAGCACGAAATCCTCGCGCTCGAAGGCGAACAGGTCATCGCGCGGCGCGATCGTGATGGTTGGCAGTGGCAGCGGCTGGCGGGTCAGCTGCAGCTGGGCCTGCTCGACGTGGTTCAGATACAGGTGGGCGTCGCCGAAGGTGTGGATGAACTCACCCGGCTTCAGTCCCGTCACATGCGCCATCATGTGCGTCAGCAGGGCGTAGGAGGCGATGTTGAACGGCACGCCCAGGAACACATCGGCCGAGCGCTGATACAGCTGGCAGCTCAGCTTCCCGTCCGCGACGAAGAACTGGAACAGGCAGTGACAGGGCGGCAGGGCCATGTCCTCGATGTCGGCGGGGTTCCAGGCCGATACGATGTGGCGGCGGCTGTTGGGGTTGGTCTTCAGGCCCTCGACCAGACGCTGGATCTGGTCGATCGACTGGCCGTTCGGCGCGGCCCACGACCGCCACTGCTTGCCATAGACGGGCCCCAGCTCGCCCTCGACGTCGGCCCATTCGTCCCAGATGCTGACGCCGTTTTCCTTCAGCCAGCGGATGTTGGTCTCGCCGCGCAGGAACCACAGCAGCTCCACGATGATGGAGCGCAGGTGCAGCTTCTTGGTCGTCAGAAGGGGAAAGCCCCTGGACAGATCGAACCGCATCTGGCGGCCAAACACGCCGAGCGTTCCCGTGCCGGTCCGGTCATCGCGCCGTGCGCCGTTGTCCAGGATGTCCCGCAGCAGGTTCAGATACTGCCACTCGGGATGGTCGGCGGGCGCGACCGTCTGCGCTCCGGTACGGTCTTGAAGGTCGGAAAGGGCGGCGAGCGCGTTCATCCGCTCACTTTGCCGGTGATTCGCGACACCCGACAGGCCAACGAATCAGTTGCACACAGGAACGCGCAGCCACGCTGTCGCACCGGGCGACCCGACCTGCGGAGGTGCAAAGCCGCGCTCTCGCGCCGAACCAAAAACAATACGTTTATTCAGACGGGTATAGGCATAGGCTAAAGTAAGAACGAAGAAATTGGACTCGTGAGACTCGGTAGTCCGCGAGTCCAATCGTCTCAGCCTCCGAACCCGCCCTGATCCAGAAACGCCTGCTCTTGGGCCGTCGTCTCGCGGCCCAGCGCGGCATTACGATGCGGGAAACGACCGAACCGCACGATGATGTCCCTGTGGACATGGGCGAACTTCAAAGTCTCCGGCATGTCGGCCACCAGAGGCAGCAGCGCGTCCTGATCCGCCAGCGCCTCGGAATGCATCAGGGGCATCAGCAGGAACTGCCGAAGCTCAGGCTCGAACGCGGCCGGATATCCCCGGGCGATGCCGTCCCTGCAGAAGACCCTTGCCAGCGCGTCGGTGGCGAACTGATGCGCCGTGCCTCTGAAGATGTTGCGCGGCACCTGATCCAGCAGGATCAGCAGGCCGAGCGCCCCTTCCGCCGTCTCCATCCACCCGTCCAACTCGCGGCGGGCTGCCTCCAAGTGCATCTCGCCCAGGGCCTCCCGCACCTCGGCGTCGAAGGTGTCGGACTTCTTGTACCAACGCGGGGGTCCGGCCGCTTTCCAGAAGCCGACGACGTCCGATGGCGCTAGAAGGCGGATCATGAGCCAGACCCTAGCGCCCGCCCCCCTGCCTGTCTTCAAGGACAAGGACTGCGACCTGTCGATCATTCGCGGCAAACGCGTCGCGGTCATCGGCTACGGCAGCCAGGGCCGCACCCATGCCCTGAACCTGCGCGACTCCGGCGTTGCCGATGTGGTCGTCGGCCTGAAGTCCGCGTCCGCCACGCGTGCCAGGGCCGAGGCCGATGGCTTTCCGGTGCTGACGGCGGGTGAGGCAACCGCCGGTGCC
Source organism: Brevundimonas sp. (assembly GCA_020253595.1). GTDB lineage: Bacteria > Pseudomonadota > Alphaproteobacteria > Caulobacterales > Caulobacteraceae > Brevundimonas. Next base: position 935 of record JADCBH010000152.1, on the reverse strand, counting down.
GACGTCGTCGCCGTCATGGTCTCCGACGAAGCCCACCGGGATCTCTGGACCCGGGAGATCGAGCCGAACATCGGCGCTGGCGCCGCCCTGATCTTTGCCCACGGGCTGTCGGTCCGCTTCGGTCTGGTCACGCCGCGCGCAGACCTCGACGTCATCCTCGCCTCGCCCAAGGGCATCGGCCCGCGCATCCGCGACCTCTACGAGGCCGGCGAAGGGGTCTTCTGCCTGTTCGGGGTCCATCAGGACGCAACGGGCGGCGCCCATGCGCTCGGCCTCTCCTACGCGGCGGCGCTCGGCTGTGGCCGCAAGGGCATCCTTGAAACCACCTTCGCCGCCGAGTGCGAGAGCGACCTGTTCGGCGAGCAGGTGGTGCTGTGCGGCGGCGTCGCCGAACTGATCGACGCGGCCTTCATGAAGCTGGTCAATGCCGGCTATCCGCCCGAGGTCGCCTGGTTCGAATGCTTCTATGAGGTCAAGCTGGTCACCGACCTGATGTTCGAACGCGGCGTCGCCGGGGCCTTCGCCAAGATCTCCAACACTGCCGAATACGGTGCCTATCTGACCGGCCCGCGCGTCATCGGTGAGGCCTCCCGGGCAGCGATGGACGAGGTGTTGGGAGAGGTGCAGGACGGCTCGTTCGTTCGCCGCCTGATGGCCGATTACGATGCCGGGTCGCCAGAGTTGTTGGCGCAGCGACGCGCACTCGGTGATCGCACAATCGAGACCGTCGGACACAGGCTCAAGGCGATCGGATCGACCTAGGTGCGGGATCGACGGTCGGGAACCGTCGTAAATCCATGGTCGGAGTGGCAGGATTCGAACCTGCGACCCCTGCGTCCCGAACGCAGTGCTCTACCAGACTGAGCCACACTCCGACTTGGAGGCGGGCTTATAGCGACGGGGTCACAGGGCCGCAAGCGCCGTTCTGGCGTCCG
>JADCBH010000151.1 GCA_020253595.1 Brevundimonas sp. | reverse complement strand
TGGAGTTGATCGAGCTGGCCGACGGCGTGACCCTGGACGAGGTCGCTGCGAAAACCGAGGCGACCTATACGGTTTCCCAAAACCTCAAGGCTGCGGCATAGTTGATCCCGACACCGGCTCCGTCAGAGCGCCGGACGATGGAGGGTGACATGACTGATGTTGCGACACCGGGTGCTTCGGACCGCATCGCTGCGATCCGCGCCGCCATGACTGACGACGCCGAGGCTGGCGCAACCTTCGCCGAGCCCGTCCGCGCTTCCATTGCGGCCACGCTGGAGCGCCTGGAGGTCTTGGTTGGCTCGGCGACCCTCGCCGAAGCGGGAGCCCTGCTGACCCATGTGCGTGACCGCGTCTCAGGTCTTGATCCCGCCCGGCTGGAACCGCGTGGTGGCCTGGCGGGCCTGTTCGACGGCCGGGGCAAGCGATTGAAGGCTTTCCGCGCCGCCTATGTCTCGGCTGCGGATGCCGCGCGGGCCGGCGCGGCCGACCTGACCGAGCGGGCGAACGCGCTCGGGCAGCGCGGCGGCGACCTGGACGCCATGTGGACCGAGCTGCGCGACGGTCTGAACGCCCTGGATGAGTACCTCGCCGTTGGCCGGGCCTGGTTGACCGATCGGAGAGCTCCGCTCCTCGACCCGGTCCAACCCGAGACAGCCGTCGCTGATCCCCTGCCTCCGGAAGCCGCTGCCGCGTTCGAGGACGGCGCATCAGACCCGGAAGCGTCCGCCCCTATCGAGGCCCAGGCCGACGCCGAGGCGGAGCTGGCCGTCGCGCCTTCATCCGGCGCAGACGCCGAACCGGTCTCCCCAGTGGCCCTCGCCGTTCTGCCCCATCCGCTCGAGGCGCGGCTGGACAGCTTGATGGAGACCCGTGCGGAGGCCCTGCGGCGGCTTCCAGTCATCCGCGCCATGCAGAACGCCGATCATGCTGCGCCGGCCGCCCTGGCCGCGGCCTGTCAGCAGATCGAGGCCTGGACCGCAGACTGGCGGGAAGCCCTGGGCATGGCCGGTCGCCGTCCCAGAAAGGTTCGGCCCGACGCGACGCGCTTGAACACGTCCCACAACGCCATGGTCGGTGCCCTGACATCGGCTGAGCGCTGCGTGGCGGCGGCCCGGACGCGCTGGGACGAGCTGATGCCGCGTGCGACTGCTGCAGAGGCCGCTCGCGCCGCCGCGTGATGTCGGTCAGGCGCGAACCGGAGCGCTCAGGCCATCGGCCTCCCGGGTCACCCTGAAGGTCGCGACGGTCCGTTTTTCGAACGGCTTGGCGAAGATCGACGAAACCGACTGAAGTTTCGCCTCGGCCCGCTCCGGCGTCAGGGTCAGCAGCAGGTAGCCCTTGGCTGACTGGTCGCAGAAGACGACCTCGTCATTGTTGGCGCTCAGCAGCGGGCCGAGCGGCAGGGGGGCGACCGCGTCCCCGACGGACGGGCTGGAAATGGCACTGGTGCCGAACTCTACGGCACGGCGGGCCCCGGCGGCGTCCTTGAGCTCATTGACCCAGTAGGCATGGCTGTCACCCGCCAGCACGATGGGCTGGACTCCGGCCTCGGCGAAGGCCGCGTAAAGGCGCTCGCGGCCAGCGGGATAGCCGTCCCAGCTGTCGAGGCTGAAGGGAACGCCGAGCTTGTAGAGCTGGATCACCTGGCGGATGCCCGGCTGAACCGCTTCGGGCAGGCCCGCGATCAAAGCCTCGACCTGGGCCTCGGAGGCGATCCGGGTCACGTCTGGGCCGTTGACGCGCGCCATGACGATCTGGTTGCCGAGCACCTGCCACGGCTTTCCAGCCGATTTCGACGCGGTCAGAACGCCCTTCAGCCAGTCGCGCTGAGCGTCGCCAAGCAGATCGCGGTCGGGCGCGGCCAGCGTGCGACGGAAGGCCTCGACGTCGGGACGACCGTCGACGACTGGCATGTCGGTCTCATAGTCCAGCGGCTTGGCGCGGTTCAGCAGGCGGGTCTCGACCATCGCAAGCGTCGCCAGGTCGCCGAACTCAAAGCTGCGGTTGATGTGATCCAGCGACAGGCCGCCTTCCGGCTCGCGGATCGGCATCCACTCATAGTAGGCGCGAAGGGCGGTGGCCTTCTTCGCGGCGAAGTCGCCTTCCGTCTCAGGCTGGTGGTTCTCGGCACCCTGCATCCAGGCGTCGTTGGAGACCTCGTGGTCGTCCCAGACACAGATGAAGGCGGCTCGCGCATGGGCGGCCTGGAGGTCAGGGTCGGACTTGTACTGGGCGTGACGCAGGCGATAGTCCTCGAGCGTCAGGATCTCGCGCGGTGGTTGGTGCAGACGGCTGAGCTGGACCCCGGTCGCGCCGCCGTAGTCGGTCTCACGCGCCCCGTATTCATAGATGTAGTCGCCGAGGTGGATGACCGCATCCAGACGAGGTTCAGCCGCCATCGCCTCCCAGGCATTGAACAGTCCACCGGGATAGAGTTGGCAGGACGCGACACCGAGGACGACGTCGGCTGTCGGACCCGAAGGCAGGGTGCGGACCCTGCCGGTCGGCGAGGTTATGTCGCCGGATCGGAAGTCATAGCGATACTCGACGCCAGGCCTCAGGCCCGTCGCGATGACCTTGACGGTGAAGTCACGCTCTGCCGATGCGTCAGTCGTTCCCGAAACCACGACACGCTCGCCTTCCATGACGCGCCAGGCGACGGAGATTGCGGCCGAGGCATCCAAGGGGGGCGTGACGCGGGTCCACAGGACGACGCTGTTGGCGTGTGGATCCCCCGACGCCACACCGTGCAGAAAGGCGACCGCCGGGGCCTGCTTTGCTCCTGCGACGGCCGGGGCAGCGAGCGCCCCGGCACTGAGGCCGGTCAAGAGGCCGCGACGGTCGATCTTCATGGTCAGTAGCTCGCAGTGAAGTTGACGCCAAACGTCCGAGGCTCGCCGGCGATGAAGGTGGGCAGGCCCAGGCTGTCACCCGTGTTGCCGGCGTCCTTCAGGAACTCTTCGTCCAGAGCATTGTCCATGAAGCCCTCGATCGACCAGCCGGCGTCGCTGATATAACGCACGCGGACGTTCAGCAGGCCGTAGTCGTCCTGAAGCTCGTCGACGGCCGTGTCCGGCACGAAGTTCGTGGTCTGCAGCGACGTACGGTCGTTGTCGTTGTCGAAGAACACCTCCGACTGCCAGGTGTAGGTCGGTTGAACCTCGAAGCGGCCGCCCTCGACCGGAAGGGCCCAAAGACCGCCGATACTGAACTTGTGGTCGGGCGACAGACGGAAGCGGTTGCCGTCGAAGATGCCCGCCTGGAAGCGTGAGTGGTTGTAGCCGTAGGTCGCGTAGAGCTCGAGGTCGTCCGTCGCCGACCACACCGCCTGGGTCTCGAAGCCGTAGCTCTCTGCCTCACCGGCGTTGGTCGTGATGAACTGTGTGCCGACCTGAACGGTCGTCTGGAAGTTCTGGTAATCGTAGAAGAAGATCGCGCCATCGAGACGCAATGCACCGCCAGCGAGAACGGTCTTGAAGCCGGCCTCGTAGCTGTCGACCGTTTCCTCGTCGACTTCGTTGAATACCGGGGCACCGAACGGCGTGGTCGGGACGGCTGCGGCCAGGACTGCCGGACGGCGTCCGCGGGCATAGGTGCCGTAAATGCTTGCGTCCGGGTTGATGGCGTAGCGGCCGGTCAGACGCCACGTGATGCCGTCGTTCTGAAGCGTGCGGGTGCTGACCCCGCCATTGCCGGCCGTAGGCTGGAAGGTCAGGCCGA
>JADCBH010000150.1 GCA_020253595.1 Brevundimonas sp. | reverse complement strand
CGCGCATGAAGGAGAAGCCGCGCTCGGCCTGATCCAGCTGCATCGACGAGACGCCGATGTCGAACACCGCGCCGTCCAGCCGCGCCTTGCCGCTGTCGGCGAACGCCTCGGCCAGACCCGAGAAGGGCGTGCGAACGAGCTGGAACCGGCCGGGGAAGTCATTGGCGACGGCGTCAGCGTGAAACTGGACCGTCGGGTCGCGATCCAGAGCGATGACCTCCGCCCCCGTCGCCAGGATGGCGCGGGTGTAGCCGCCGGCGCCGAAGGTGGCGTCGATCACGATGTCACCGGGGCCCGGCGAAAGCGCCTCGATCACCTCGGCCAACAGGACGGGCGCATGGGGGCCGCTCACTGGTCGTTCCCCGGCAGACGGCGACGGGCGAACTCACCACGCTCACGCATGGCCTTCCTGGCCAGCTGACGGCGCTCCTCCTTGCGGGCCATCCAGCGGGCGCGGTCCCAGATCTGGAACCGGGGCCCCATGCCGACGATGACCACGTCTTCCGACAGACCGGCGTCCTCGATCAGGCCCTCGGGCAAGGTGATGCGGCCACCGGAATCATAGGCCAGCGGCTTCTGGCCCGCGTAGACGGTCTCTTCCAGCGCGGTGCGCCAGTCGTCGCCGAACGGCAGGCTCTCGATCAGGGCGACGTATTCGGCCATCAGCTTGTCGCCACCCGCCTCAAGGCAGTCGGACTCGACCGAGAAGAAGCAGAAGACGCCGTGCTCGGTGCCATTTTCGGAGGTGCGGAATTCCTGAGGGATCAGGAGACGGCGCTTGCCGTCCAGCTGCTTCTCATAGGTCGAGAGAAACACGCCCTGCCCCATCGGACCGATCGGCCCGCCCCTGAACTCATCCCCGCGCCCGACACGCCGGCGCCGCACCCCAAATCACAGTGATGGGATAGCATGGGATCAAATGGGCCTCAATGGGATTGATTGACGATTTTTAACCACGATGAAGGTCAGACGAGCCGCTAACCTTGGCTTAAGTGAACATACACAGAACATGGAAAGTATTAACAGGCTCTTCCTGTCGTACCCGCCCGGGCGACGAAACACCGCTGAACGCAGGATTTGCCTTCCGCACCGGCACCCGGTTAAGCGTAGCCAAACAAAACGGAGCAAACGCCATGGCCATCCCCGCCTCCCTGACCAAGGGCCTCAAGTTGCCGGTGATCGCGGCCCCCATGTTCCTGGTATCCGGGCCCGACCTGGTGGTGGAGTGCTGCAACAACGGTGTGATTGGCACCTTCCCGTCGCTGAACCAGCGGACCACCGAGGGCTATCGGGAGTGGCTGCAAGAGATCAAATCCCGGTTGACGCCCGATGCCGCCGCGTTCGGCGTCAACCACATCGTCCATCCGACCAATCCGCGCCTGATGGCCGACATGATGGTCTCGGTCGAGGAGAAGGTGCCGCTGATCATCACTTCGCTCGGCGCCGTGCGCGACGTGGTTGATGCGGTCCACGGCTATGGTGGCGTGGTGTTTCACGACATCGCCAATGTCCGCCATGCGCGCAAGGCGGCCGAGAGCGGCGTCGATGGCCTGATCCTGGTCGCGAACGGCGCGGGCGGCCACGCGGGCATCATCAACCCCTTCGCCCTGATCAATGAGGTGCGGACATTCTTCAAGGGCACCATCATCCTGTCCGGCTGCCTGTCGACGGGCCAGGACGTGGCCGGTGCCCTGATGATGGGTGCCGACTTCGCCTACATGGGCACCCGCTTCATCAACACGAGCGAGGCCATGGCACCGGCCGCCTACAAGGACATGATCATCGAGTCAGGCGCGACCGACATCGTCCATACCGCTGCCGTCTCGGGCATTCCGGCCAACTTCATGACCAAGTCCCTGCAGGCCAACGGGATCGATCCCAAGGTCCTGCCTGACCACAAGCTGGACATGGGCGACGAGGCCAAGGCGTGGAAGACCGTCTGGTCGGCGGGCCAGGGCGCAGGCGCGGTCCATGACGTCGTTCCGACGGGCGAACTGGTCGGGCGTTTGCGCTCCGAATACGCTCAGGCCACGCAGGAATTCGCCAGCAAGGTCGGCGTCGCCTAAACGGAGCGAATGCTCCGCTTTCTTGCCTGCCTCTGCGCCGCAACCGCCGCCCTGCCCAGCATGGCCCTGGCACAGGATCGGGACACGCCTCGCTTTGACCCGAACCGGGCCACCGCCTGGTCTTTTGAGCTGGGCGGAGGGACCGATAATCGGTCCAAGGGCGCGTCCAAGAGCGGAAACGCGGCCTTCGGGTTCGCCGAAGTCCAGTACAACGCCGGAGGCGGTTTCTACGCCGACGCGGAGTTCGAGACGATCGACTCGTCCGGGTCGCGAGTCGAGGCGGAGATCGAGGCTGGCTGGCAGTTCTCGGGCAGCGGCTTCGAGTTCGACGCGTCCATCTCGCAGAAATGGCGCGTCGACGCCGATCCGGGTCAGGACGACGACGCCGTCGAGTTTCAGTTCGACATCGTCCGCGACATCGGACAGGGCGATGCCCGGTTGCGCATCGAGCATTCACCGGATGGCCTGGGCCGAACCCTCGCCTGGACATGGGTCGAGGCCCGCATGCGATGGCCGCTGGCGGATCGGCTGCAGGCCGCTGTGACCGTCGGTCGGCGCGAGCAGGACAACGCGCCGGACTACACCGGCTGGAACGCTGGACTGGTCTATGACCTGACCGAGACGGTCGAACTGGAACTCGGCTGGCACGGCACCGACATCGCCGAACAGGGTGACCAGTTTGAGCGCGCTCTGGTGGCCGCCGTCCTACTGAGCTTCTAGACCCTCGCCCAGACCCCGGGGTGCGACACGTGCGGCGGCTCGTCGCACATCAGGCGAAAAAGCATCCATTGCCGCTCCGGTCCCGTTGCTGCTGCCGATCGCAACACGCCGATCGCACGCTCAGGAACCCTCCCATGAAGCTCACCGTCCTCGCCGGCGCCGTCTCGGCTGTCGCCCTGCTGGCCGCTCCGGCCCTCGCTTCGACCGCGCCCAATGCGGCTGCGGCCACCCAGTCGCAGCCGACGATCGTCGAAGCGGCCGTTGCCTCGCCGGCTCACACGACGCTGGTCGCCGCCGTGCAGGCCGCCGGCCTCGTGGAAACCCTGTCGGGCCCGGGGCCGTTCACGGTCTTCGCCCCGACCAACGATGCCTTCGCCGCCCTGCCCGCCGGTACCGTCGAGACCCTGATCCAGCCCGCCAACCGCGCGATCCTGACCAAGGTCCTGACCTATCACGTCGTGGCCGGTCGCGTGGCCGCCGCCGACGTGATCGCCCTGATCCAGGCGGGCGGTGGTTCGGCCGCGATCACCACCGTGTCGGGCGACACCCTGACCGCGTCGCTGCGCGGCGGCTCGGTCATCCTGACCGACGAGCGGGGCGGCGTCGCCACGGTGATCCAGGCGGACCTGAACACCTCGAACGGCGTGATCCACGTCACCGACGCCGTGTCGATCCCGCAGTAAGCCTGTTTTGGCGGAGGGGGCTTGCCTCCTCCGCTCTCTCTGCCCTCAGGCCAAGGCCTGATCGAGATCGGCCAGCAGATCGTCGAGATCCTCGACCCCGACGG
>JADCBH010000015.1 GCA_020253595.1 Brevundimonas sp. | reverse complement strand
TGCGTCGACGATGTCCGCCCGGCCACCGTAGTTGAATGCGACCTGCAGCAGAAACCGGCTGTTGTGCGCCGTCGTCCGCTCGGCCCGTTCCACGATGGCAGCGATGTCGGCAGGCAAACCCGTCCGGCGACCCAGCACGCGAACCCGAACGCCTTCGCGCTCGAGGCGGCTCAGATCGCTGGCGACATAGGAGCGGACCAGACCCATCAGGTCCGAAACCTCCTCGGCGGGCCGACGCCAGTTCTCGGTCGAGAAGCCGAACACCGTCAGGCATTCGATGCCGAAGTCCGAAGCGGCCTGAACCGTGCGCTTCAGCGCCTGAACGCCTTCGCGATGTCCCATGGCCCGAGGCAGACCCCGGCTTTCCGCCCAGCGCCCGTTTCCGTCCATGATCAGGGCGACGTGACGAGGTCCCGCTTCGGGATCCGCCAGGGCGCCGGGATGGGCCGTCATCCGATTGTCCAGTCCTGTCGCAGTTCCTGAGCCCAGGCTCAGACCTGCATGATCTCAGCTTCCTTGGTCTTCAAGGCTTCGTCGATACGTTTGATGGCCGCATCGGTGTCCTTCTGGACCTCGGTCTCCATTTTCTTCTGCTCGTCCTGGCTGATCTCGGCCGCCTTTTCGGCCTTCTTCAGGTCGTCGTTGGCGTCGCGCCGGACGTTGCGGACAGCGATCTTCTGCTGCTCGGCGTACTTGCCGGCCAGCTTGGCGAGGTCCTTGCGACGCTCCTCGGTCAGGGGCGGCACGGGGATGCGCAGCATGGTGCCGTCCACGATGGGGTTCAGGCCCAGGCCCGCTGCGCGGATGGCCTTTTCGACGGCACTGACCATCGACTTGTCCCAGACACTGACCGAGATCATGCGCGGCTCAGGCACGCTGATGGCAGCGACCGCGTTCAGCGGCGAGGTCGAGCCGTAGGCCTGGACCTGAACGGGATCCAGCAGACCCGCATTGGCCCGGCCGGTGCGCAGGCCCTGGAACTCTTCCTTCAGCGAGGCCACCGCCTTGTCCATGCGGTCGCGATAGGACTTGAGGTCAGGCTTTGCCATGAGTGACGTCTCCGTACGTTTCTTGTCGCTGTATCAGGCTGCGCCCTTGGGCGCATCGCCGATGACGGTGAAGGTCCCCTCGCCGTTCAGCACCTTGCGCAGCGAATCTTCCTCGCGGATCGAGAAGACCACGATCGGGATCTTGCTCTCGCGCATCAGGGCGATGGCCGAGGCGTCCATGACCCGCAGATCACGGCTGAGCACATCCTGATAGGTCAGGGTGTCATAGCGCGTCGCGGACTTGTCCTTCTTCGGATCGGCCGAATAGACGCCGTCCACGGATGTACCTTTCAGCAGGGCGTCACAGCCCATCTCTGCGGCCCTCAGGGCGGCGGCCGTATCGGTCGTGAAATAGGGATTGCCCGTGCCGGCGGCGAAGATAACCACGCGACCCTTCTCAAGGTGCCGCACGGCCCGCCGCCGGATATAGGGCTCGGCGATGGCCGCCATCGGGATGGCGCTCTGGACCCGAGTGTCGACACCGATCTTCTCAAGGGCGTTCTGCATGGCCAGCGCATTCATGACGGTCGCCAGCATGCCCATATAGTCCGCGCTGGCCCGTTCCATCCCGGCTGCCGCCGTCGACAGGCCACGAAAGATATTGCCGCCGCCAATCACCAGACAGACCTGCACCCCGCTCCGGACCACCTGCGCGATCGCGGCCGCGACGGTATCGACGGTGTTCATGTCGATGCCGTAGCCCTGCTCGCCCATCAGGACCTCGCCCGAGACTTTCAGCAGCACCTTGTTGTAGCGCGCGGACGCAGGCGTGGTGGTCATCGGGGTCTCATCAGGCGGGGAATCGGACGGCGCATCATAGACGAAGGGCGCGACCGGCGTCCAAGCCGACCGCGCCCCAATGTCATCCGTCGTGTGACGGCTTAGGCCTGGCCGCTCATCATCGAGGCGACTTCCGAAGCGAAGTCCGGGCCTTCGACCTTCTCGACGCCTTCACCCAGTGCCAGACGGACGAAACCGGCCAGGTGCAGGCCGGGCGCGCCCAGTTCCTTGCCCGTATCGGCGACCAGCTGCTCGATGGTCACGTCGGGGTTCATGACGAACGGCTGCTTGGTCAGCACCACGTCCTTCTGGAACTTGTTGATCTGGCCTTCCACGATCTTGGCGATCATGTTCTCGGGACGGCCTTCTTCCTTGGCCTTCTCGGTCAGGACCTGACGCTCCTTCTCGACCGCGGCCGGGTCCAGATCGTCGGTGTTCAGCGACAGCGGAGCGGTCGCGGCCACGTGCATTGCGATCTTGCGGCCCAGTTCGCGCAGCGCAGCCTTGTCGCCGCCGCCGTGCAGGGCGACCAGCACGCCGATGCGGCCGACGCCCGGCGACACGGCGTTGTGGACGTAAGAGGCGACCACGCCCTCATCGACCGACAGGCGGGCGGCGCGACGCAGCTGCATGTTCTCGCCGATGGTGGCGATCATCTGGGTCACTTCGTCCTGGACGGTCTTGCCGTTTTCCAGCTCGGCGCCGTGCAGGGCCTCGACGGTGTGGTGCTCCAGGCCCAGCTGGGCGAACGACTTGGCCGCGTTCTGGAACAGCTCGTTGCGGGCGACGAAGTCCGTCTCGGCGTTGAACTCGATGGCGGCACCGATTTCGCCCTTGCCGTCCTCACGGCTGGCGACGGCGACCAGACCTTCGGCGGCGACGCGGTCGGCCTTCTTGGCAGCCTTGGACAGGCCCTTGGCGCGCAGCCAGTCGATGGCAGCGTTCAGGTCGCCATTGGTTTCCTGCAGCGCCTTCTTGCAGTCCATCATGCCCACGCCGGACTTGGCGCGAAGTTCCATGACGAGGGCGGCGGTGATCTCGGCCATATCGGCTCTCCTGGTGTCTTCGTATGCGGGAACGGCCGGGGAGTTACCCCGGCCGCGTGTCAGTTTGCGGACGGTCCGGGTTCGCCGGACCGATCCGATCAGGCGTTGGTCGTCTCTTCGGCGGCCGGAGCCTCTTCACCCGAGGCGGCCAGCATCTCTTCGGCGACGGCTTCAGTGCCGGCCGGAGCGACATCAGCGGCGACAGGGGCCGAGGCCTCGCGCAGCATGGGCTCTTCCGGGTTGATCGACGCACCCAGGTCGATGCCCTGGGCCGAGGCACCAGCGGCCAGGCCGTCCAGCACCGCGTCAGCAATCAGGTCGCAGTAGGTCTGGATGGCGCGCGCGGCGTCATCGTTGCCTGGGATCGGATAGGTGATGCCGTCCGGATCGCAGTTGGTGTCCAGGATCGCGATGATCGGGATGTTCAGCTTGCGGGCTTCCTGGATCGCGATCGCTTCCTTGTTGGTGTCGATCACGAACATGATGTCGGGAACCGAGCCCATGTCGCGGATGCCGCCGAGCGAGAGCTCAAGCTTGTCCTTCTCGCGCGACAGATTGACCAGTTCCTTCTTGACCCGGCCTTCGCCGCCGCGCTCCAGGATGCCTTCCAGCTCACGCAGGCGGGCGATGGAGCCCGAAACGGTCTTCCAGTTGGTGAGCGTGCCGCCCAGCCAGCGGTTGTTCATGTAGTACTGGGCGCAGCGCTTGGCGGCCTCGGCAACCGGCTCGGCGGCCTGGCGCTTGGTGCCGACGAACAGCACGCGACCGCCCTTGGCGGCGACTTCGCGCACGGCGACCAGGGCCTGGTGCAGCAGCGGCATGGTCTGCGACAGGTCGATGATGTGGATGTTCGAGCGCGATCCGAAGATGTAGCGCTCCATCTTCGGGTTCCACCGGTGCGTCTGGTGGCCGAAGTGCGCGCCGGCTTCGAGCAGGGTGCGCATGGAGAATTCAGGCAGAGCCATCTGTAGTCAGTCCTTTATCCGATTGATCCGCCGCGGGCGCTTAAAGAACCCGGCTGGGTCCCTCGGAACGGAGCGGCCGGGATGTCTCCCCGGACGCGCCACGCCACGCGTGTGAAGTGCGCGGGGCTTCTAGGCGGATAGATCGAAAAAGGCAAGCACGATCAGGCATCTTCAAGCATGAGCACGCCCGGTGCCGACTTCAGCGCGCCCCTGAGCGCACCATCCAGGCGGTAGCGGCCCGGCAGCTTCAGCTCGATTTCTCTTCGGCCGTCCAGAGAGGCGACCAGGGTTATCTCTCCGCCCTTCCCTTTCGCTTCCGCCCGCGAAAGCCGGGCCTGAAGCGCCGCCGCGTCGGTGCCGCGCGACGACACATGGACCCTCAAGCCCGCGACCGCGTCGTCCACGACCGTGTCCAGCGGCCGGATTTCATCGGCGAAGAAGCGGACCTCTCCGTCCGCCGACTTGGCCCGAACCTTGACCATCAAGGCCGCGCCGACCTCCAGCAGATCCCGACTGCCCCTCAGCAGCTCGGCCCCGACCAGGCATTCGAACTCCCCGGTCGGATCGGAGAAGGCGCAGAAGGCGAACTTCTCGCCGGTCTTGGCGCTGGCCCGTTCCTGACGGCGACGCAGGACGCCCGCCATCTGGAAGGCATCGTGACCCTGCTCGGCCCGTTGCACCGCCTCGGCCACAAAGGTCACGCGCTTGCGACGCAGCGCGCCTTCCATGTCCTCCAGCGGATGGCCGGACAGATAGAAGCCGACAGCCGACAGCTCGTGGTCCAGCCGCTCGGGCCCCACCCAGGGCTCCACCGCCTTCAGACGCGGCCGGGCCGCGCTGGCCTGATCGGCCCCGAACAGCGACACCTGCGACGAGGCCCGCTCCGCCGCCACGCTCTGGCAATAGGCCATCAGCACATCGGCCTGTTCGAACAGCTGACGCCGGTTCGGATGAATGCTGTCGAACGCCCCGGCCTTGGCCAATCCTTCCAGCGCCCGCTTGTTCACGCTGCGCGGATCGACCCGCTCCAGGAAGTCGAAGATGTCGGTGAAGCGCCCACCGCTCTCACGCACCTCGACCACGTGCTTCATGGCCTCCAGGCCGACGTTCCGGATGGCACCGAGCGCATACAGCACCGCGCCGGCTTCGCCTTCCCACGTCACGTCGAAGTCGGCGGACGAGGCGTTCACGTCTGGCGCCCGCACCGGCACGCCGAACTTCCTCGCATCCTGATAGAAGACCGCCAGCTTGTCGGTGTTCGACAGGTCAAGCGACATGGAGGCGGCGAAAAACTCCACCGGATGGTTCGCCTTCAGCCAGCCGGTCTGATAGCTGATCAGGGCATAAGCCGCCGCGTGCGACTTGTTGAACCCATAGCCCGCGAACTTGGCCACCAGGTCAAAGATGCCGCCGGACTGCTGATCCGGGACCCCCTTCTCGGCCGCGCCCTTG
>JADCBH010000149.1 GCA_020253595.1 Brevundimonas sp. | reverse complement strand
TTCAGACCAGCCTGATGGATATGCGGGAAGCGGTGATCCAGCATCTACATGGGCCGGTGCTCGGTTCCGAACTGCGTCTGGGGGTATCGCTGTTTCTCGGACGCGAGAGGGTCGAGGAGGACCTCGGCCCTTACGCGAACCGCGTGCGGGGTGAGATCAACGCCTGGCTCGGAGCTCAGACGATTTTCCAGTTCTGGCCGGACTTGATGGAGATGCCGGAGATGCCGAGGGGCTTCTTCGCGGGCGTGGTCAAATCGTGGACTGCGGTGCACCTGGGACGCATCGCGCTCCACTAGGAGGATCAGTCCGTCCGGTATCGATCCGGGTGATCCCGGCATTCTTCAAACACCCGGTTCACCCAAGGCTCATACCAGCACCACTGCTTACCGACAGCGATGGCTCCGTATCCCTTCGCCGGGTCCTTGGCGTCCAGGCGTTTCCAAAGTCGGGTGTGGCTGTCCATCGTGAAGCGGTCGAAACCCTCCGCCTGCACCTTGGCCACGATCTCGGTCGGCAGATACTTCCGCTTCTCGACCTCCTTCAACGCCATGCTGAACTTCTCTTCGACGTCGGAGCCGGGCGGCACCAGTTCGACGGCGAGGTCAGCGCCGGGGGCACGGTTCGCCGTCTTGCGGATCATGAAGACGCGATAGGCGAAGCGGGGGTCATCCTGCTGCTCGGGTGTCAGCTTCTCCTCGAAGCCCTCCATCATCGTCTCGATATGCCGGGGAAGATTTCCGGCCTTCTTGAGAAGGGCCCGCTGATCCGGGCTGAAGGTGACGAACTGGAGCGCGATCGGAAGACGGCGTTCCAGGGCGTATTGGGCCCCGAACTGAGCCTTGATGACGTCGTTGAAGTTGATGCAGCAGGCTTGCAGCTTGGCGCTGACAGCATCGTCGATCCGATTGGTCGATCGGTGCTCGATCTCGTGCCGCAGTTCCAGGAGATAGAGCAGGTTGTCGGCCGCCCCGCGCTCGACCGGACACCGCGCGTGCTTCAGGCACTGAGCCAGTTCCCAGTATTTGTCCGCCCCGTTCGGTGTTTTGAAGACGACCCGCTCGCCCTTCTCCATCTTGGTGTGTCGGTAGTCGATGCCCTCTCGCCTGAACCAAGCGTGCAGCAGGTAGGTCCACGCTATGACCGCCGTGACGATGAACAGTTCGGCCCGGAACGTAAGGCCAGCACCGTTGAAAATGTGGACTGCCGCAATCATGGCCTCGCGCGCCTTGATCAGCAGTTCGTCGCCCTGGAGGCTGAGGCCGGTCTCGGGATCGACGTCAGGCCAGGAGGCGAGGAAGGCGTCGAGGTCATCGGAGGACGCCGGTCTGACCGCCGTGTGCTTCTTCTTCTTTTTGATTTCCGCGATGACCCGATGGTTGACCGACCGCGTCGGGCGGGTGAAATGGGCCAGGATGTCCTGATCGTTCGGCCATCGTCCGTCGGCGATCATGGCCTTGATCATCGCGATCTCCCACCGCTCCAAGGTGTTCCCTCGTCGGCGAACCGGCGATCGCTTTGCTGGAGACGCAGCCGGTGCGGCAGCTGGCGCTGGTTCAGGCCTGGGCACGGCGGGGGGCACCTGTCCTGCGAACGGGGCCTTCATCCCGCGATCTCGGCGTCGGGCTGGCCCGCCATCAGCGCGTTGATCCAGGCCAGGGCCAGGTCGCGGCTGCGATAGGAGCCCCACCGGGCGATCTCTTCACGCTCGACGATGGGGAAGGTCGAGTAGATGTAGCGGATGTCGTCGCGGCTCTGGGTCGGGTCGGCCGGATCGAAGACGCCGTAGAGGATGAAGTAGAGCGCATCCAGCTTGGCCCGCAGCTTCAGGCGGCGCTCCTCGTCCCAGACGAACGGCGGCAGCACGTCACCGGCGTCATCGACGTAGCCCAGATCGCGCGCGAACGGGGCGAGATCGTGGGCCGTGTAGCTGAGTTCGAGGACGGCCTCGCGGACGATATCGCGGGCAGTCTTCGGCCCGAAGACGCGGTCATAGGCACTGGGCGGGACGACTGGCAGTTGCTCGACGATGAAGAGGTTCAGCGTTTGGCCCTGAACCTTCTGCCGGGTCGAAAAGTCGAAGACGCTTGAGTTAAGGTTGGTGGCGAGCAGCCATTCGTCCCGCGATGGGCCTGTGGGCAAGAGGACAGGCACTTTGTTGCCGAACCCCACGGCTGGCAGGATCGTCGCGATCATCGTCCGGACGTTGGTCGGGGCCGTGATTTCCTTGAAGCCCAGAACCCAGCCGGTGTCTGGATAGGCAGTTCTATCGATCGAGACCCAGAACTGGGGATCAGGAGTCCATGTTGGGTCCGCGTGCTGTTCTGCTGTGGTCGACAGCGGCTGTGCTGGGCGATTGAGGTTGGCGGCATTCACGACGACGCTCGCGGCGCGGTGATCAAAGGCTTGGATCATCTTGCCTTCGTAAAGCGGCACCCATTCGCCAGATGCCGACTGGAACCGGTTGCCCCCAATCGCCCAAGCGCCCTCGGCGCCTTCCAGTTCAGCCCGCGTCCGAAACAGGTGGCTGTCGTTGGTCATGTGGAACATGGTGGCGTAGCGGACGGGCCAGGCGGCGACTGGCTCCCCGCTGGATCGATCCACCAGCACCGGCAGGCGGGCATAGATGGCGGTGGTCAGGGCCATATCACGGCGCGACCGGAAGATGGGCGCTGTCCCGGTGTTGGGGTTGACGCCCGCGAAGTCGGCGGCCGTAATGGGAAAGGCGCGGTCGGGATCACGCACGGCTGCGGCATCATGAAGGTAGAAGGCGCAGTGCGCGGCATCGAAGGTTCTGCCGGGACTGAACGACAAAACGCAGAACTTGAAGCTGGCGTGGACGTCCAGAAAGAAAATCTTGCGGTTCTCGAAGTCGTAGAGCGCCTTCAAGCGCCCTTCCGTCGCCACGCTGCGGAAGAAGGCGCTGGCGGACAAATCGGACGCGATCCCGCTGGGCGTCAGTAGACCGACCATGCCACCGGGCTTCACGAGGGCCTGCGCCCTCTCGACGAATAGGCTGTAGAGGTTGATGTCGCCCCGGCTGAGCAGGGGATAGTGCCCTGAGGTCCGCGCCATGCGGGTGGTGTCCGCCGCCCGTTCGTCTGCCTTCTCGTAGTCGTAGAACAGCGGATCGTGGTCCGCCTTCAGCTTGGCGATCATCTTGGCGCGATCGGACGCCCGCTGCGCCAGGGCGATCTCCGGACGCCGCGCCGCGAACCACTCGACCTGTTGCAGCTTGATCCGGTCCCAGGGCGGGTTGCCGA
>JADCBH010000148.1 GCA_020253595.1 Brevundimonas sp. | reverse complement strand
GGTCAAGGTCTGGCCACGTGAGACCTTCAGCGTCTTCCAGGCCCCGCCCGACACGGTCGGCTTGACGATCACTGTGTCGGTTCGGAAGCGATCGAAGGCGGCTGCCAACTCTACATCCGATGCATCCGTGGTCCAGACGGTCGGGGGAATGGCCACCCCCTGCTGTTCGAAACGGCCAAGGTAGGTCTTGTCCGAATTCCAGGCCAGGACCGAGGCCGGATTGGCGATCCGGATGCCCGTCTGTGCCCACGTCCGGGTGGCCTGAAGCCAGCGCGGGTGATGCTGGTGATAGCCCCAGGCCAGCAGCGGCAAGACCAGCGGGAACTCCAGCAGAGCCGAGGCGTCCTCGGCATGGTCCGGCCAGGCCATTGGGCGAGCGGTTAGCCCGGACAGCGACAGAGCGGCCGCCAGGCGCGCCATCACCTGGGGCCAGTGCGAGCCATAGGTTCCGTCGTCGGCGGCAGGGGTCAGGACGGCGATTTCAGTCATGACGTGGGCCTTACAGCGTTCGGTGGTAGGGACAAGCCAGGGGCTGGCGCAGCCGTCGTCCGGCCGCTAAGGGGCGCCGCATGACCCAGAACACCCCCTCCTACGACGTCTGCGCTGTCGGCAATGCCATCGTCGATGTTCTCGCGCCTTGTGAGCCTGCTTTCCTGACGGCTCAGGGCCTCGCTCCCGGCTCCATGTCCCTGGTCGATGAGGCCCAGAGCGCTGCGCTTTATGACGCCATGGCGGCCGGAGTGGAGGCATCCGGCGGATCGGCCGGCAATACCGTGGCTGGAGTTGGTTCGTTTGGCGGTCGCGCGTCCTATCTCGGCAAGGTCGCCGATGATCAACTTGGTGGTGTCTTTACCCACGACATTCGCGCCGCCGGCGTGCACTTCGACACCCCGGCGCTGGTCGGCGGGGCCGGTACTGGCCGTTGCCTGATCAACGTTACGCCCGACGGTCAGCGCACCATGAGCACCTTCCTCGGGGCCGCGAACCAGCTGACGGTGGCTGATGTCGATGCCGACCTGATCGGCGACAGCGCCATCGTCTACCTTGAGGGCTACCTGTTCGACCCGGCTCCGGCGCGTGCGGCGTTCGAGGCAGCGGCGAAGGCGGCTCATGCTGCGGGCCGCAAGGTCGCGATCACCCTGTCCGACGCCTTTGTGGTCGGCCGCTGGCGCACGGAGCTGCTGGCCTTCATCGAGGTGTCGGCGGACATCGTGCTCGCCAATGAGGTCGAGCTGCTGGCCCTTTGCGAGACCGAGGATTTCGACGCGGCCGCCGAGAAACTGTCGACGATCGTCGAAGTGGCCGCCGTGACACGCGGCGAGCACGGCTCGGTGATCCTGAAGGGCGAGCAGCGGGTGCGGATTCCTGCCTTTGCCGTGGATCGCGTTGTCGATACCACTGGGGCGGGCGATCAATACGCGGCGGGCTTCCTTTTGGGTCTGGCGCGAGGCCTGTCGCTGGCCGATGCGGGCGCGCTGGGCTCGCTGGCAGCGGCGGAGGTGATCGCCCACTGGGGCCCGCGCCCCATGACCTCACTGCACGAGCTGGCCGAGCAGAAGGGCCTCAGGCTCCACGCCGTCTGAGGGTGACATAGAAGGCCCCGTCGCCGCCGTGGCGACGGTGGGCAGAGGCGAACCCTGACACGATCCCTCGCAGGGCGTGCGACTGAAGCCATTCCTGGATAGACGCCCGGATCACCCCGCCTCCGCGTCGCCCCTGGCCCGTGACGACCAGAACGGCGCGCAGGCCGCGTGCCTGGGAACCGACCAGGAAAGCCCGCAGTTGATCCTCCGCCTCGAAGCGGCCGAAACCATGCAGATCGATCGTGGCCTCGATGGGATCCCGTTCTCGCGACAGCCGGCGCTGGCGTCGGGGTTCCAGGGCCTCAGGCGCGCCGTGCGCTGAGGGTGTGCGCACAGCTGTTGTTGCCGGGGTCGGCGAGGACCGTGTCGGCGCGAGCCGAGGCTGGCTTGCCGTCGCTTTCGTGGGCTTCACGTCGAGCGTGACCGGTACTTCTGCCGCGATCCGCAGCGCCTTCCGAATGCGTGCAGGTGTCACCGAGCCCGAAACACGGGCCCAGAGGCGTCGGTCTTCGGCGCTGAGATCGGACGGCGGACGCCGGGCCACGCCGTCAGGCCTCCTCGTAGTCGAGGTCTGGCTCGGGCGGGCCGGGCTCGTAGGTCAAGAGGTCGCCCGGCTGGCAGTCCAGCTCGCGGCACAGGGCATAGAGCGTCGTGAATCGCACCGCCCGCGCCTTGCCGGTCTTGAGGATCGACAGATTGGCCACGGTCACGCCGACCCGGTCGGCGAGCTCGGTCAACGACATTCGCCGCTCAACCAGAAGCCGGTCTAGTTGCACCCTGATCGCCATTACAGCGCTCCTCCCGCGCTCATATCGTTAACTCCGACTCGCGCCGGAGCCTTGCGCCCTCGCGGAAGACTTCCGCCAGAACGAACACCACGAGGACCGAAAAGATGGGGGTGAGAAGCTCGCCGAACCCCTGGGGTTCCATAACACCGGGGGCCAGGCGGGCCGCAACGAGACCCTGAGCGACCCAAACGCCGCCCGTCACAACGGCCAGGATCAGTCCAACCTCGCGTAGGCGGCGCACATTGTCGGGCTGGAAGGGGTCGCCGATGGTGAGTGTCCGGAAGATCAGCCTGAGATTTCTCAGGATCATCAGGAAGCCGCCAAAATAGGATGTCAGGGCCCCGACACCGAAAAGCAAAAGGGGGCGCGTCAACGGTTGCTGGCGCCCGCCCGCGTCATTCGACACGGTGATGTTCAGATTGGCGATGGGGATGAAGATCGAGGCGAGAAACAGCAAGAGCAGAATCGCTGTGATCACCATCAGGAGCACATAGGTCACGTCCAGCGCGATCTTCAGCAGGCTGGAGACGGAGCCGGGGCCGAGTGTCCGGAAGGGCACCTTGATGCCGGGAAACGGCACTCCGGGCAGACGCGGCAAGCGTCGCTTGGGGGCACTTGGTTCGGAAGGTGGCCGGTCAGCGGTCATCGGCGATCTCTCGCCGGGGATCAGGCCGCGACGGCCGCGCGGGGTCCGGCGAACCCCGACGCGGCTCTATACATCGCGTTCCTGGTCAATGGTCAAAAGCGCCTTCTTCATTGCCGCTGCTGTTGGGCTCGGGGAGCCAGAATGATGCGGCGGCAGGGTGGGAAAGGGTGATTCCTCGCAACGGCGGCCCAAGTCACGGACAAGACCGTTGCGGGTCAGTGCGCCCCTTCCTTAGAAGGCTTGGATCAGGATGGCGACCAGGGCGGTCGGCAGGGCGGCCAGCAGGGCGCCGTTGACGACAAAGGTGCCGACCTTGTCGAGCATCAGCGAGGCGTTCAGGGTGGACATAGTGCTTTTCCTTCGATCCTGAGTGCGGGTCATTTGTTGCCCACATTCTCTGCCACTTGGGTTCGATTTGCTCGCTTCGATCAAACCGGGGAACGTTGTGGCCTCCGTTCTTGAAAACATAGATAGGCCGTGCGAGCCGGGTTTGCACGTTACATATCGTTTAACGATATTAAACTTCGGCAATGGAATGTTTCTGGATCGGGAGCGCGTGTGAATCTCAAGCTTATCAAGGGGATGCGTCTCGTCGTGGCCACCCACAACCCCGGCAAGGCCCGTGAAATCCACGCGCTTCTGGACGGACATTACGCAGTTGTCACCGCAGGCGAACTGAATTTGCCCGAACCTGCGGAAACCGAGACGACTTTTGTCGGCAATGCCATGCTCAAGGCGCGCCATGCCGCCGACGCTTCGGGGGAGGTGTGCCTGGCTGACGATTCCGGCCTTTCGGTCGCCGCGCTTGACGGCGCACCGGGTATCTTTTCGGCGCGATGGGGAGGACCCGACAAGGATTTCGCCCTGGCCATGAGGAAGATCGAAGAAAGGCTCGAGGATCTGGGTGCCTCGGATCGTTCCGCCTTCTTCACGTCCGCTCTCGCCGTGGCCTGGCCGGATGGTCCCTGTGTGGTCGTCGAGGGTCGGGTCGATGGCCGACTGACCTTTCCGCCGCGCGGGGGGCGGGGTTTTGGCTACGATCCGATCTTTGTCCCCGACGGTCGCGATCAGACGTTTGGAGAAATGGATCCGATCGAGAAGGACGCCATGAGCCATCGCGCCATCGCCTTTCGAAAGCTGAAGGCCGCCCTCATTG
>JADCBH010000147.1 GCA_020253595.1 Brevundimonas sp. | reverse complement strand
CGTGGTAGAGGCCGGTCACGTCGGCCGCGGTGTAGAACTCCAACGCGCCCGTGACCGGGTTGCGCGTTCCGGCGCCGCCAAGCTGCTTCATCAGCATGGCCTCGCCCGGGTTGACGTGGGCCATCCGGTTGTCGCCGAAGCGACCGTACTTCGAGAGGATCGAGCCCCATCCAGCCATGGTCCGTTCGCTCCGCTTGGTCGGTACTGCGCTCGTGGTCGCGGGGAGCACCCCCGAGATGAGGGCGGAGGACTTGGCCAGCCTCTCCTTGCGGGCCTCCTCCTGCGCCTTCGAGTTGGTATCGGTCTCCGGGGGCGGCTGGTCACGGACGATCTGCGCGCCGCCGTCCCAGCTTTCGCCGCCGCGATCGCTGAGGGCTAGGTTCTCGGTGGGCTGGCCACCGTTCAGGAAGTCGATGGAGAGACCCTTCCCGCCGAACAGCTCGTTCTGGATGGCGTAGCCCGGCGCCAGGATGCCCCCGGTCCACCGGTCTGGAACCTCCATGTAGACGCCGGTCGTCGGGTCGATGGACACGCGGGTCTGAACGCCGAGCGCGCGCTCGGCGAGCGTCCGCTCAATGACGCCGGCAGACGCCGCGTTGAGGCTGTCAGTCTGGCCGCCGATCCTGTTGTCGGCGGCGTTCCAGCCGCTATTGGCGTAGTCCTGGGCGTTGGGACCAGCGCCGATGGTGTCGGCCAGCGTCTCGCCCGCCTTGCCGTCGAAGCCGACGTTGTCGGCGTAGAACTCCGGCAGGCCGGTCGCGGGGTTGCGGGTCCCCGCGCCGCCGAAGGCGTAGAGGAGCTTGGCCTCGCGGTCGTTGATGTGGGCCATCTCCGTGTCGCCGTAGCGACCGTGCTTGGCCAGGGCTGCGCCCCATCCGGGCATGGCGATCTCCGATCAGGCGGTGACGGCCGAGGTGGCCAGCGAGACTTCGAGGTCCACCGGTGACGAGCCGGAGGAGACGGTGAAGCCGATCACCTTCGACGCGACGAGCGAGTTCACCTCGATGGGCGTCGAGATGGTGACGTCGGACGTCGTCGAGGTGGCCGGGTAGACGGCGCCGACGAGCGCACCATCGACCGTCATCTGCACGTTGCAGCTGCCCGAGGTGAGCTTCAGCGAGATGCCGTCGACCTTGATCTTCTGCTTGAAGACCCGCTTCAGCCGGAAGTTGGCGTTCGAGACCGAGCCCGTGATCTGCCGGTCGATGCTGTCGCTGGAGAAGAGCGAGGGCAGCTGGTCGAGCGGGACCTGGCCGTTGCTGTCCAGCTCGGCCACGCCGCCGGCCGCGCCGATGAAGGTCACGGGCACGCGGCTCGAGAGGTCGAGCGTGCGGAAGAGGAGGCCCGTGCCCGTGCCGTTGACGGCCAGGTACTGGTTGGCGTTCGCGGTCGTGAAGCTAGGAAGCTCTTCCTCCGGGGAGGTGGAGAGCCAGCTGACGCCGTCGAAGAAGTAGAGGACGTTCGGCGACAGGCTGGTCCTGATCCAGTAGTCGCCGGCCACCGCCCCCAGCGGCGTCGTGGCGCTGACGAAGGTCCGCCCGCGGTTGGCCAGCAGCGCGGTGAGGCCGTTGACCTTGGACTGCGGGATCGCGCCATCGGCGATGGACAGCTTCGCGTAGGGGATCAGGCCCGTGGGCGCGTAGACGTCCTCCAGCATGAAGCCGGCCACGGGGGTGGACCCCTGGTTCTCGACCGTCATGATCGTGATGACGTCGGCCGCCGGGATCGTCGTGGTGAAGGTGAGGGTGTCGGTGCCGGCACTCGTCGTGTAGTCGGCGCCGCCGCCCTCGCGCTGGAGGATGCCGTTGCGGAAGACGAGGAGGCGCTCCTCCTCGGTGTGGACGAACGGGAAGACGGCCTGCCCGGCGGAGACCTGGTCGGATCGGCGGTAGGCGGCGACCGCGGTCTTGCGGACCTTGGCCACCGTGACCTTGTCGTTGAGGGCCAGCCCCGAGGTGAAGGTGACGATGTTCGTCGTGTCGTTGATCGCATAGTCGGCCGTCGGGCGCTGAAGCGCGCCGTTCCGCCAGACGAGGAGGTCCTCGGCCGCCAGGTCGAACGGGTTCAGCGAGAAGGCCGTCTGGCCGCCGGTCGCCGTGAACTCCTGGCGCCCGAAGAAGAGCGGCCCCTCGACGGTTCCGAGGTCGCGCCCGGCCGGGCCGCGGATGTCGGCTGGGGCCACGAGGGTGGACCACCCGCTCGTCGTGTCGTCGAACAGGCCGACGCGATACTGGATGCCGAGGATGCCGTCGTAGCGGAACTCGATCGGGCCGGCCCACTCGCCGTCGTCGTCGAACAGCTGCTCCAGAAGCTCGCGGATGGTCCTGTTGCCCAGCTCCGCGGAGTTGAGGTAGCGCACGATGTTCTCGAACTCGGCGCCGATGCGGTCGTTCGAGCGGTAGTTGCCCGGGTTGAGCTGCTGAAGGCGCACGGTTACCTCCTGCCGGCGGCGCCGGCGTCCTGGTTCTGGCGGACGTCGAAGCTGAAGGCGATGATGCGGCAGTCGCCGATGTCGCCCTCGTCGGTTTCGATGGAGAGCCACACGCCCCTGTAGCGGTAGGGGAAGGGCAGCTCGAAGCTCTTGGTGAGGGGCACGTCGGAGCGGATGTCGCCCAGCGCATCGCCGGCCTCGACATCCACGGCGATCGTGGTCAGCTCGACGTTCTGTTCGTTGAAGGCGCGGATGACGAGGCGGGTCTGGCCAGCCGCGATGAGGCGCATCTTCACCGACTGCTTGGTGTTGTCGGGGTCGCGGTGCCAGAGGATGGGCGTCACGACGCGCATCTGGCCACGGACCCTGTCCGCCGGCTCCGCGTAGTCGGGCTTCCTGCCTGCCACCTCGTAGAGGCCGCCGCGGGTGCCGTAGATGAAGCGGCCGGCCAGCGTGTCGCCGCAGGTCGCCCAGAGGCTGTCGCTTGCGGTCCAGCGCGGGTTCTCGAAGCCGGAGGAGAGGTCGAGCGTCAACCGGATGTGCTGCTCGTTCGCGCGCGGGAAGAAGACGTGGAAGAGCTGGTCGTCCTGGTCGTAGGCGCACGAGATGTAGGCGCGGTCAGGCGTCTCCTTCACGAGCTGCCGGTAGAGCTTCTCGATCTTGAGGGACATCGACATCGACATCAGCGTCAGGCCATTCGCGTCCGATCGCGAGATGGCATGAACGCCGTGGCGCGAGCAGTAGAACAGCTCGCCCTCGACGTTGACCACGGCATTGGGGCCGAGGCAGCCGATGCGGATATTGGCCCGCTGGTCCACCTGCCACTTCGAGAAGTCCGGGTCGACGACGTAGATGAGCGCCTGGTCGTTCGTGAAGATGGCCAGGCGGTTCAGCTCGAAGGCGCCCAGCGCCGTCACCTCGTCGGCGGTGCCGATCAGGTTCTTGATGTCGATGAAGGCGGCCTTCGTGACCTCGCTCGTGTCGGCCGGCTCCTGGCCCGGGAACGTGTCGATGTTGTTGACGCGCGACGCCTGCACCTCGGTCGGCTTGCCCTTGATGCCAGCCACGAAGAGCCGGTTCTGGAGGACCACGCCCATCGAGGGCTGGATGCCGATGTCGAGGAAGTTCCAGGCGTTGCCGGTGAACTTGTAGGGGGTCTGGCCACCGTTCCCGAAGGCCACGAGCTGGCCCTGGAAGACGGTCATGTTCACGCGCGTGCCGCCCAGGAACGCCTCCGGCACGATCTCCTGCCGGTCGGTGTTGAGGGCCACGAAGGTGTCGTTCTCCTCCGCCCACGCGATGCGCTCGAAGTTGATGAACTTGACGGTGCGTACCTTCACGTCGCCGCTCTCGGTGACGTGGTAGTAGGCCGGCTCTCGGTTGATGGTGCCGCGCCAGTCGCAGGTGGCGTTCCAGCAATCCCACAGGGGCGTGCTGTTGCGCATTTCGGCCGCGATGCGCTCGAGCGACCGGTCGATGCCCTGGAAGTCCGCGTAGTAGGCGGGCCTGACCGGGACCGTCTGGATGGCGACGACGTCGCTCACGAGCGGCCCCCGTTCGAGCCGCCGTCGGTCGGCTGGATCTCGATCCCCGCCTGGCCAGAGGCGTCCGCGTTCAGCCGGTTGTAGAGGACCTGGTTCATGCTCGCGTAATACTGCGCGCGGTAGGTCGGCGCGCGGGCGTCGCCTTGGTCGACGGCGTAGCGAAACTTGATCCCGTGCTGGAGGATCAGGTCGGGGATCGGGCGCACGTCGGTGAAGGCCGTGTAGTAGGACAGGGGCGCCGACCAGTAGGGGTGCAGGCGCAGATCCTCGATGACCTCGTTCGCGTAGTCGATGATCTGGAGGGCCAGGTCCGCCTCGATCCGCCCCTGGTTCATGTCGCCAAAACGGCGCAGCACGGCCGAAGCATTCACCGCCAGGGGGGCGAAGCTGGTCTTGCCGGAACGGTGCGGATTGAGGCGGGAGGTGTCCATGCTTAGTCCTCGGCGATCCGGTGATCGCGGACGAAGAAGTGGGTGCGCATGGCGTCCACCAGATCGTCGGGCACCCACCACTCGATGTGGGTCCGACCGGCCAGCCAGCTGCCGCGGATGACACGGAACGTGCCGTCCTCGCGAGGGAGCTTCACGTCGAAGAGCGAGGTCTCCTCGGAGCGGGAGACGAAGCGCGTCTTGCCGATCATCGGCGAGGTGGCGTCGCTCTTGGCGACCGGGGTGGCCTTCTTGGCCTTCGCCTTCGGGGCGGCGGCATTGGCCAGCGGCTCGGGCTCCTGGCCCGCGTTCGCGCGGGCGAGGGCATCCATGGCCAGCGCGCGGGCGGCCTCGATGTCGATGATGGTGTTCTCGGCGGTCTCGGGCACGAGCGTGCTCCTGATGTGAAAAAGGCCGGGCAGACGCTGGCCCGGCCTTCCCACCTACTCCAGGGATTTCAGCCCCGGATCATCACCGTCACCGTGTCGGTCGCCGCCCAATCGGTGGTGCCGGCGTTGTTGAGGGTGACGCGGTTGTCGTTGCCGGTGGCCACGAAGAGGAGCGCGCCATCCCACGCCTTCACGGCGCCGGTCGAGGTCACGCGGACCGCAGCGATCGCCGCCAGCGGGGCGAAGGGGACTGCGAAGTGCATGACCCCGAGCGCGACCTCCTGGGCGGAGGGCACGCGGGAGACCATCGAGAAGCGCCCGTTCACCGAGGAGAGGCCGCCGTAGGTGTTCGCCGAATTCCAGGCGTTGTCGGTGCCGGCCAGCGTTTCGGCGCAGGCGGTCACCGCGGTCTCGGCGGTCTTGCCGACGATGAGCACCTCGTTGACCGACGGGGCGGAGGCCCAGAAGTTCGAGAGGGCGTCGGCGTTGATCGCGGCCACGAGGGCGGCGGAGGCGGCGGTCGGGGTCTGCGCGGCGACGACGTCGACGCGGACGTTGCCGGCGGTGATGGACGGCGTGGCGTCCGTGTCGAACTCGTAGACCCGGGTGCCGATGGTCACGGTCTCGCCGTTGGCCACGTTGGCGGCCAGGCGGAGCGAGTTCATCGTGCGGAGGCCCGGGTTGGTCGTCTCGGCGTCGGCGGCCGAGCGGTTG
Source organism: Brevundimonas sp. (assembly GCA_020253595.1). Lineage (GTDB taxonomy): Bacteria > Pseudomonadota > Alphaproteobacteria > Caulobacterales > Caulobacteraceae > Brevundimonas. Next base: position 1,344 of record JADCBH010000147.1, on the reverse strand, counting down.
AAATTCGTCCGCGTCTCGCGGTTCGGGTTCGCCTTGTCGCCGTCGCGCGGACGGGTGCGGTCGATGAGCGAAACCATGCTGGCCTCCTGCTGATGGAAGAAGGGCCGGGCTCTCGCCCGGCCCTGTGGTCACCGGCTATCAGCCGAGGTTGGTCCAGCCCGTGACGTAGGCGTGGACCTTGTTCTGGAGCAGCTCGAGGCCGCACTCCGTCACGTACTGGTGCTTCACCGCGTCCTCGTCGTTGCCCTGGATGTTCTCGTCGAGCTTCGTGTCGCGGTTCTGCATGTGCCGGTACTTGATGAAGTCCGTGTCGATGATGACCATCGCCGCGTCCATGTGCGTGAGCATACGGAACTGCGGGTGCAGGTAGACCAGCAGCGTGCCCGCCGGCGTCATGTAGCGGGTGAAGCTGATGCCGTAGGTGTCGCTGATCGTCTGCGGCGACCAGCGGTCCTTGCCGATGGCCTGCATGTGGCCGGCGATCCGGCGGCCCACGTAGGCGACCTTCGTCTTCGACCCGTAGGCGAAGATGTCGTTGATGAGGACGCGATCCCACTGGTCCTCTGTCACCGTCCCGCTGAAGGGCGCCTGCGAGAAGTCGATGACGCTGGTCAGCGTCGGGATCAGGCCGCCCGTGGTGCGGAGCTTCTGGCCACCGGGGCCATCGGTCTCCGACCGGCGCGACCAGAAGTGCGCGCGCTCCAGGTCCTGCATGTGGAGCTTCAGCGCCTTCACCCGGTACTCGTCCTCCTTGTCGCCCGTGCGCAGGTAAGTCTCGCTCAGGGTGCCGGTGAGCTGGAAGGCCCGCTTGAAAATCTGGGTGTAGTTGAAGTCGACCGTGCTCTCGAACACGACCGACTGCGGCGAACCGGAGCCCTCCTCCGCGGCGTGGCCAGCCACGAAGAGGTTGTTCGCGTTGGTGAGCGCGAAGGACGTGCCGCCGATGTTGCGGGTTACGTCGAAGCGGCCGGTCGAGGTGTTGCCGTTCGTGGTGGCGCGCATCACCTCGCCCGTCTCGGAGCAGACGAGGATCGAGCCGGTGGTCACCCAGCCGGCGTCGGCCGCCGGCGTGACGGTGATTTCGACGTTGCCGCCGCCGCCAACCACGGAGATGTCGAGGACGCGCGACGGCATCTCGTCGCGGAAGTTGCTGTACTTGGGGTCGTCGGTGGCCTCGGACTGGAGCATGGCCAGCAGCGCGTTCAGGGGCGCGTCGCCGTTCGGCTCCAGGAAGGTGTACAGCTCGCGGTAGTTGGTCGGGCGGAAGTCGGTCGTGAAGGCGCCGGTGCCGCGAAGGCCGGGGATCGACATGGGTGTTCTCCCAGAGGGACGGGTTGAGCGAGG
>JADCBH010000146.1 GCA_020253595.1 Brevundimonas sp. | reverse complement strand
GGCACAACGGTGCCGTCGCCTTTCACCCCTCATCCGACCTCGCTGCGCTCGGCCACCTTCTCCCGCAAGGGGAGAAGGAACACGCCCTACATCCCGCGCATCAACTCATCGGCCAGCGCCGCCGTCAGATAGCCGTCCGGCGTGCGGCCGGTCGCGATCTGCCAGGCCCGCAGCGCGCGTCGCGTGCCCGAGCCGATCACGCCGTCGATGCCGCCGACGTCATAGCCCATGCGTGCGAGTGCCGTCTGGGCCCCGAATCGCTGCTCGCGCGACAGGGGGCCGTCGTCGGGCCAGGTTCCGACCAGTCCGGGTCGACCCACCGCGCCGTCTGCCGTCAGGCCGATCGCCAGGGCATAGCTGACCGAGTTGTTGTAGCGCCGGATCACATAATGATTGGGCAAGGCCAGGAACGCCGGGCCGCGCGCGCCCTGCGGCAGCAGGATCACGCCGACTTCTGCGCCCTCGGCCGCCGTCGGTGCCCCGCCATGCGAAAGGGTCACGCCACGCTGGGCCCAGTAGCTCCAGGGCCGCCCCTCGGCCTCGGCCAGGGCATAGTCGAAGCCTTGCGGCAGGACGATCTCATAGCCCCAGCGCTGATCCCGCTTCCAGCCGGCCTGGGCCAGCAGGTTCGCGGCCGAGGCCAGGGCGTCGACGTCCGAGCCCCAGATGTCGACCCGGCCGTCGCCGTTCTGGTCAACGCCCAGGCGCAGATAGTTGTCCGGCATGAACTGGGTCTGGCCCATGGCTCCAGCCCAGCTGCCCAGCAGGCCCGCGCGGTCGCGCCGCCCGTCGATGACGATGTCCAGCGCATCCTTCAGCTGGTTCTCGGCCCAGTCGCGACGACGACCCTCATAGGCCAGGGTGGCCAGCGACCGGATCACGTCCTTGTCGCCCTGCACCTGACCGAAGCTGGATTCATTTCCCCAGATGGACACCAGGATCTCGGCGGGCACGCCGTATCGCTGGACCACGCTGGACGGCACAACGTCCAGCCTCTGGCGGGCCTGGGCGATTCGGGTGGTGGAGGCCGCGTTGGAGATATAGGCACCCGCCGGACGGCTGAACTCGGGCTGGTTGCCGTCCAGTCGGATGACGTCCGGATCCAGCGTCAGCCCTGCCAGTTGCTGGGCATAGAGCTCGCGTCGCTCACCGCCCTTGCGGTCCAGAAAGCCCTGCTTCCAGCCCTCGAACCCGGCCGCGTCGGTCGAATAGGGCCGCTCCTGCGTGGTCGCCGGCGGCGGGACGGGGGCCGCCACGTTCGATTCTGCCCGCGCCGTCAGGGGCGGGGCTTCCGGCAGCATCGGCGCGCAGGCCGATACACAGGCGATCAGGACAAGGCGGTGGTCAAGGCGCATGCGACGGGGTTTCCCAGAGGAAGGCGGTCCGGATCAAGTCTCGTGTGAAACAGCGCGGCTTTGTGACCATCACGCACACGATAAGGTGAAGCCTCGATAAACTGGCTCTCGGGACCACACAGGGCCGGGCATCGAACCCATCCCCGCTTGCCGTTGACGCAAGGCGCTGCCTTCTCTATATGCCCCGTTCCGCCGCCGGTCCGCCGACGGCTTTTCTGTTTCAAGCCCGCCCCAGGACAAAGACCATGAAGGTCCGCAGCTCGCTCAAGTCGCTCAAGACCCGCCACCGCGACTGCAAGGTCGTGCGTCGCAAGGGCGTCGTCTTCGTGATCAACAAGACCGACCCGCGCTTCAAGGCCAAGCAGGGCTGATTGGAGCGCGTCCGCCGGGCGCGCCGCCAACGATCCACAGGCTGCGGACATTGTCCGTGGCCTTTTTCGTGTCCGACGTTGAGCCGGGGCCACCCGCATGGTTAGCAGCCCCAGACCGTGAACGCGCCCAAGCAGCGAGGCTCCGCGAGCCGAGCGGTAGCGCCCTGAGGAAACCAAAATGGCTGATGACGCCTCCTTCGATGCTTCCCCCGACGTCCTGACGTCCGCCGCCCAGGGCCGCCTGCGCACCATCGTGGAGCGGCTGGAGCGTCTGGAGGAAGACAAGCAGGCCATCATGGCCGACCAGAAGGAGGTCTTCGCCGAAGCCAAGGGCGAGGGCTACGACGTCAAGACGCTGCGCAAGGTGCTGCGCATCCGCAAGCAGGACCGCGCCAAGCGCCAGGAGGAAGAGGCCATCCTCGACCTCTATCTGTCGGCTTTGGGCGAAGTCTGACACTCTCGGGGGCGTGAAGCGGAAGCCCCCGACCCTCAGCCCCTATGAGGCCCAGCGAAAGGCTGCGCAGCGCGCGGCCCTGAACGCGCTCAAGCGCGCCAAACGCACGGCGGACAAGGCTGGCGTCACCCTGTCGGAATGGGAGGGCGAGTTCCTCGACTCGGTCGGGGAGCGCGTGAAGACCTACGGCCGCGCCTTCGGCGATCCGGAAAAGGGCGCGCCCGGTCAGGCGCTTTCGGCCATGCAGGGCCGAAAGCTCAAGGAGATCACCAGGAAGGCCACCGGAGAGGCAGCGCCGCCGCGATGGGGGCGCGGGAAAGGGATTAGGGATTAGGGATTGGAGGGGGTGATCCAACCTCCTGCACTCAATCCTCTAATCCCTAATCCCTGTTCGCCTAGAACAGCACCTTGCGCAGGCTGATCCGCACCACCCGACCTTCGGGGTCGAGGAAGTCTTCCTGATAGTTCAGCGGCACGGTGCCGCTCGACGAGGTCACTTCCAGCCGGCTGTCGAACAGGTTCTCGAACGACAGGCTGACGCGCGACCCGCGCAGGATGGGGAAGCGCTGTACCCAGGTGGTGCGCTGGTTCAGGTCCGCGAACATGGTCAGGTTGACCGTCGTGCGGTCGCTGAAGTTCAGCGTCGAACCGCCCACGCCACCGTCGACTTCAGTTCCCTCGCGCCAGTTCGCGTTCATGAAGGCACCGAAGCCGTTGCGGAACACGCCGCCCTGGACCTGGACTTCATTCCTCGGTGTACCGCCGTTGCCGGCCGTCGCGTCGCCGTCCAGCAGATCAAGGACCGGCAGACCCGGACGGATCGTCACCTCATCGGTGAAGCGGACGGTGTGGAAGACCGATACGTTCAAACGGCCCTGACCCGGCAGCATGCCGCCGCCACCGCCGCCACCGCGGGGTTGGGCCCCGCCGCCGCCAACGCCCGGAGGACCGCCAGCGCCCGGAGGTCCGCCAAAGCGGGGGCCACCCTGACCGCCACCGCCGCCGGCGGCCGGCGGGCGTCCGCCGCCAAACATCATCGCGCCCATCATGGCACCGGGCCCGCTGGCTGCCGCGAAGTTCGGCCGGCCAAACGAACGTGAGAAGTTGAAGCCGCTGCGCAGCTCGGCCCGCTCGGTCTGGGTGAAGTTCAGCGGGCGCGCGTCCAGCTGGAGCAGGCGACCCGAGGCATCGCGCGTGAACCGCCCGGGCAGGGCCGCTTCCAGATCCGGGGTGATGGTCGGGAAGCCCACGATGGCCCCGTCGATCGACGTGCGGGTGTAGTCCGACCGGATCGTCAGGTCGGTGGTGGCGCGCCAGTTGAAGCCGAACTTCCAGACCTGACGGTTATCCGGCGTCAGGCCGGGGTTGCCGCCGCTGATCCGGGTGACCAGCACCGTCTCGCCGGTGGAGAAGTCGAACACCGGGCTGTTCGGAGTGGAGATCACCGGGTCGTTCAGCTGCGAGATCGTCGGTGCGCCGTCTTCGTTGGTGTAGCTGACGACCACGCCCAGCGTGTCGATCGGCGACCAGTTCACACCGGCCCCCCATGTGGTCAGACCACCGATGTCAGAGGCATCGTCGTAGCCGCCGTTCAGGTTGAGCGACACGTCGCCGATGTGGCGCAGCACATCCACGCCGTTCGAGATCGGCAGGGTCAGGTTGCCCGAGGTGAAGACCCGGTCGCGGCCGATGGTGCGAGCGCTGAAGACGCCCGAGCGCGTGCTTTCGGACGACAGGTCGCGCGTATCCACACCAACGCGCCAGGACGCCGAGACGTCCCCCGCCGGCAGGGCCCACAGGTCACCGT
>JADCBH010000145.1 GCA_020253595.1 Brevundimonas sp. | reverse complement strand
AAGATGCCCCGCATGGACGGCATGGAGGTGCTGCGTCGCCTGCGCCAGACCAGCCAGATCCCGGTCATAATGCTGACGTCCAAGGACGAGGAGATCGACGAGATCCTGGGCTTCAACCTCGGGGCCGACGACTACATCCACAAGCCGTTCAGCCAGCGTCTGCTGATCGAGCGGGTCAAGGCGCTGCTCCGTCGCTCCGGCGGCGATGGCGGTGAGCCCGAGCCCTCGGCCGAGACCTCCGGCAAGGCGATCCGGCGCGGCAAGCTGGTCATGGATCCAGCGCGCCACGAGAGCACCTGGGATGGCAAGGCGGTCAAGCTGACCGTGACCGAGTTTCTTCTGCTCCAGGCGCTGGCCCAGCGCCCGGGTTTCGTGAAGAGCCGCGACAACCTGATGGACGCCGCCTACGACGATCAGGTCTATGTCGACGACCGCACCATCGACAGCCACGTCAAGCGCATGAGGAAGAAGTTCCGGGTCGTCGATCCCGAGTTCGACGCCATCGAGACCCTGTATGGCGTCGGCTATCGATACCGCGAGAGCTGACCCTTCGGAGACCTCCGAAGACCGACCGCTGCGCCGACGCCTGATCCGCTTCGGCGGCTCGCGGCTGGGCGGGCTGATCTTTGCGCTGAACCTGCTCAGCCTGCTGATCCTTCTGGGCGGGGCTCTGGCGCTCAACGAATGGAACCGGGGGCTGGTGCAGGCGCGTCAGGAGAGCCTGCGCGTCCAGGCCGAACTGCTGTCCAACGTCCTGGGTCAGCTGGGCATCACCCGCGGCGAGCCGACGCCCGCGCTGGACCCTATCGCCGCCAGTCAGTGGCTGAGGGACAACTTCATCCCCAGCGGTCAGCGAGCGCGCCTTTACGACGCCGACGGCCTTCTGGTGTCCGACAGTTTCGCGGTGACTGACGCCATCCCCGGCAACCCTTTGCCGGCTGCCCGCCCCGCCGGGACGCCAATCGCGCCGCCCGGTAACGCCGAGGCAGAACGCGAGACCCTGGATCAGGCCAATGAGGCCCTCGGAGCCGAAATCGAGGCGGCCTTGCTCGGCATACCCCAGGCCACAGTCCGCCGCTCCGAAACGGGAGATCGGGTCGTCTCGGTGTCCCTGCCGATCCGCCACGTGCAGCAGGTGCTGGGCGTGCTGACGCTGGAGGCCGGTGACGTCGACCAGATTCTGTCCGCACAGCGCCGGGCGCTGCTGCCCTTCGCCCTGGTGGCCCTCGCGGTGAACCTTCTGGCGTCACTGCTGCTGCATCTCTTCGTCGCCCGGCCGGTGATGCGCCTCTCTGCGGCGGCTGATCAGGTGAAGCTGCAGCGTGCCCGCGCCATCTCCCTGCCCGATCTGGAGGAGCGCAAGGACGAGATCGGCGACCTTGCCCGGTCGCTGGAATCCATGACCGAGACCCTCTCGGCCCGTATGGACGCCATCGAGCGCTTCGCAGCCGACGTGGCCCATGAGATCAAGAACCCGCTGACGTCCATCCGCTCGGCGCTGGAGACGCTGGATCTCGTCAGGGACCCGGCCCAGCGGGAACGCCTGACCCGCGTCCTGCAGCAGGACGTGCGGCGCCTGGACCGGCTGATCACCGACATCTCCAACGCCTCGCGGCTGGATGCGGAACTCTCGCGAGAGCGACCCCGGTCCGTGGACCTCGCCGTTCTGTTGTCCGACATTGCCGGGGTCTATGACACCACCTCCAAGCCGGGCGAGGCCCCCGTGCGTCTGACCATCGCCACCCCCGGGGGGGCGCGCGTGCTGGGTCAGGACGGGCCTCTGGGCCAGGTGTTCCGCAACCTCATCGACAACGCCCGCTCCTTCAGCCCGGACGGTGCCGAAGTTCGCCTGACGGTCCGCCGCGAAGACGCCGACGCCGAGCGTCCCGTGCGGGTCATCGTCGATGATGACGGTCCTGGCATCCCGGCCGAGAACCTGGAGACCGTGTTCGAGCGCTTCTACACCTCACGACCCAGGGGCACGGCATTCGGCGCCAACTCCGGGCTGGGCCTGTCGATTGTTCGTCAGATCGTGGAAGCGCACGGCGGTCGCGTTACGGCCGCCAATCGTACCGATCCGTCGGGCGGGATCGAGGGTGCGCGGTTCGAGGTGGCGCTCCCGGCCACGGGGCGGCGGTCCTGAACCCCATTCACGCCACGGCCGTTGCCCTGTGGTGCGCCGACGGCTGGCGTGCGGCCCTTCTGCGCGGCCCCTCCGGTGCCGGCAAGAGCGATCTGGCGCTGCGTCTGATGGGCGAGGGCTGGCGACTGATCGGCGACGACTATGTTCATGCCTTCGCCTCGGGCGATGGCCTCTATGTGGCACCGGCTGAACGGATCGCCGGGAGGATCGAGGCCCGGGGCGTGGGCGTCGTCGCCACGCTCCATCGTCCGCTGGCGCGCGTCCGCCTGATCGTCGACTGCGTCCAGGAGGGCGTCGAACGTCACCCCGAGGAAGACCATGCCGAGATCGCCGGGGCCGTCGTTCCCCGCCTGATGCTCGACATTCGTCCAGCCTCGGCCACGGCGATCATCGCCCGGGCAATGCGCCGCCTTTGATCCTGTCGCGTTTTCCTCTATTGCCTCGCGCTTGCGCGTTGACCCGGGGGCGTCGACGCCTTCACTGCGGGATGCTTCACCCTTGAAGACGTCTTCATGATCGGCCTTGTGATCGTCACCCACGGGAGCCTGGCCTCCGAGTTTCTCTCGGCGATGGAGCACGTCGTCGGCCCCCAGCGCGGGGTTGCGGCCATCTGCATCGGGCCTGACGACGACATGGAGCGCCGCCGCCGCGACATCGTCGACGCCGCCGCTGCGGTCGATGACGGGGAGGGCGTGATCCTGCTGACCGACATGTTCGGCGGCACGCCATCGAACCTGGCCATCTCTGTGATGGAACAGACCCGTGCCGAAGTCATCGCGGGTCTGAACCTGCCCATGCTGATCAAGCTGGCCAGCGTCCGTGGCCGCGAGAGCCTGGAGGCCTGCGTGGCCCATGCCCAGGAGGCGGGCCGCAAGTACATCTCGGTGGCGTCCTGGGTGCTGGCAGGCGAAAAATGACGGCGTCGCGTTCGGTCGGCATCTGCAACCAGCGGGGTCTGCACGCCCGCGCCTCGGCCAAGTTCGTCAAGCTGGCATCCAGCTTCGAATGCGAGACCAAGGTCACGCGCGACGGGGTGACCGTCGACGCGCGCTCGATCATGGGGCTCCTGATGCTGGGGGCCGGCAATGGCTGCGAGATCCAGATCAGCGCCGACGGTGTCGACGCCGATCAGGCGCTGGAGGCCCGGGGCGATCGCGTCAGCCGCAAGTTCGACGAAGAGGCCTGATCCCGGCCGCCTGACCCGTTGACACCGACCGTTCGGGCCGCCTATGTCGCGCCCTCGCCTTTCGAAGGCCGGGGCCGTAGCTCAGTTGGTAGAGCGCGTCGTTCGCAATGACGAGGTCAGGGGTTCGACTCCCCTCGGCTCCACCATCCCTCACCGATCCGATCAGAACGGCAGGACGTTCCGCTGGCGGCTGTAGGCCATGGTGCCGACATTGGCGCCGAGGCGAAGGCCCACGCCGGTCCGAACGGGGGCGAGTATGATGCCGTCCGCGCGCTGGTAGTTCACGCCGACGCCGCCCACCAGGTAAGCCGAGCCCTCCACGCCGGGGTAGCGGCGATAGATCGCATCGGGATTGTAGAGGCCATAGACTAGGGTGAAGACACGGCTGGCGTTGCCGCCCACGTCCCAACCCACCGAAATGCCCTGCCAGAACACCTCGATGGAGGCGCTCATGTCCTTCATGTGCAGCGCGCCGCGGCCATAGCGCAGACCCACGACGGCGGCTCCTGCGCCCTCCTCGCCCGCGATGTAGGCGGTCGGGCTGTCGCCCTGGTCGGCGAAGATGCGCTCGATGGCGGCGCCCATGGCCTCGGCGGCGATGCCCAGTTCGCGCGAGCCCGCAGCCACCAGTTCCTCGGCGCTATAGGCCCGGGCATTGGCGTCGGACGCCAGCGGATAGGAGGGTTCGACCGGCTGGCGCGACGAGGTGGCGCAGGCGGAGAGGGCACTGGCGGTCGCGGCGGCGAAGCCGGTCTGGATCAGCTGGCGGCGGTGCATGGATCGGTCCCCGGATCAGTGAAGTCGCCCTTCTCGAGCGTCCCGTCAGGGTCGGCGACCATTGAGTCAGCCTTGGGGCGGCAAGGTTAACGGAAGCTTT
>JADCBH010000144.1 GCA_020253595.1 Brevundimonas sp. | reverse complement strand
TCCAGCCTTCGACCAGTCGTTTGATCTTGTTTGCCCACGCCCCTACGCCAGAAACGGTCGCATCGCGTCCGCTCCCCGCCTCGGAAAACGAAATTGTCAGCCGGTCCGGGCCGAGGACCCTTGCCAGATCACCGCCCAACCTTACCGGCCATTCGATCAGGGCGGCTCCGACATCCAGGGCTTCGTCCAGCCCGATCTCGCGCGCCTCCTCCGGTCGCTCCAGCCGATAGAGGTCGAAATGGGCGATCGGGGGATCGGTCTCGTAGAACTGGACCAGGGTGAAGGTTGGGCTGGGCACGTCCTCGTCGGGACCGGCGAGGGCACGGATCAGGCCGCGCGCCAGCGTCGATTTACCCATGCCCAGAGGACCGTCCAGAAGGACCGCCTCGCCGGGTGCCAGCAGGGGCGCGATGGCCTGGCCCAGCCGCGTCGTTGCCGCCTCGTCGTCAAGCCGGAGCGTCGTCACGCGAAGTCCGCGTCGGGTTGGGTCGGCAGGACCCGTTCGGTGAAGGCCTTGAGCGCGAAGATTGCGCGCGTGGCATCGATATCGAGGCGGGACGGATCGATGGGCTTTCCGACGTTCAGGCGAAAGGGCTTCTTTCGCTTGTTCAGCAGCTCGTGGAACAGGGTGACGTCCCTCAGTTCCTGGCTGAACCGGTCGAACAGATGGAACAGGGTCGATGTGGGGCCGGTGACGTGGATCGGGATCACCGGCGCGTCGTACTTGCGAGCCAGGGAGGCGGCCGTGGGGGCCCAGTCCGGGTCGGTCAACTGGCCGTCGTTGCCGACGCGGGCCAGTCGACCGGCGGGGAACAGGACGACGCAGCGTTCAGCTTCGAAAGCGGCGCGGGCGGCCTCCAGAGTGGCGCGGGTCTTTTCACGGGTGCGCTTCTCGACCACCCATTCGACCGGGATGACGACTTCGCCCAGGCGGGGCGAAACGCGCAGCGCATCGGCGTTGGCGAAGTAGATGGCGTCGGCGCGGCGCGCGCGGATGGCGTCGTAAACGGCGATGCCGTCCGCGATGCCGGTCGGATGATTGGCCACGACGACGCATCGGCCGGTCGTCGGCATCCGATCAAGATTGAGACTGGAGACCTTCAGATCCAGCAGCTGGGAGACGTAATCCAGCGCGCCCTGTCCAGACAGGGGGGCGACCGCGTCGGCCATGCGCCGCGCCTGGCCATAGCCGAGCAGGGCATAGAGGCCGGGCCGGACCAGCGGCCACAACGGCGAGGCCGTCAGCCGAGGCGCCCGCTCGGCGATCAGAACATCGACGATGTGAGCGTCCGACCGTCGAGACGGGACAGCGGAAGGCGTGGCGGAGGCGGGATCGACGACGGTCATGGGCCTGTCCTTGTCGCCGCTCGCCCGGGGGCTGGCAAGCGGGGTCGACGGACTTGCGCGCACTCGAAAAGCGGGTGCAGGTTGCCGCCGCGTTTTCCGAAGGGGCCTGCATGAATTTCCGTCTGTCGACCGCAATCTTCGCCCTGGCCCTGGCGGCCACGCCGGCCGTGACCCTGGCCCAGGCTGCGTCCCCGTCGGGAGCGAACATGCAACCGGTTCCGGGCGGCATGTCCTTGAGGGCGCTCGCAATGATGGAGCGGGTGTCTGATCCGCGCCTGTCTCCGGATGGCCGGACCGTGCTCTACGCCGTGCGCAGCACCGACTGGGAAGGCAACCGGGGCGTCAATGCCCTGTGGGTCGTGGATGTCGAGGACGGGACGCCCCGGCGGCTGCCGATATCCGAGGGCGGCGCGGCATCGGGTCGCTGGTCGGCGGATGGAACGGCCATCTACTTCCTGTCGTCTCGCGGCGGTTCGAGCCAGGTCTGGCGGGCGGACGCCGACGGCGTGTCGGCCGTGCAGCTGACGCGGCTGCCGGTCGAGGTCGTCGCCTTCCGGGTCTCGCCGGACGGAAAGTCCCTGATCCTGTCAGCACCCGTTTTTGTGGACTGCGACACCCTGCAGTGCACGCGCGACCGGATGGAGGCCGAGGCCCGCACGCCCGAGACTGTGGCGGGCTATGACCGCATGCCGCTGCGCCAGTTTGATCGCTGGAACGACGGACGGCGTCAGCACCTGCTGCTTCAGCCCCTGAACGGATCGGGTCTGGCCGACGGCCCGCCACGCGACCTGATGGGCGGGGTGGACGCCGACGTTCCCGCTCAACCGCAAGGGACCGAGGACGCCTTTGTGGTGTCGCCGGACGGACGTGCCATCGTCTATTCGACGCAGACGCAGGGGGCCGGCGAGGCCTTCACCAACAACTCGGACCTGTTCCGGGTCTCGGTAGAGGGCGGAGCGGCTGTCAATCTGACGGACGACAACGAGGCCCCCGACTTCGCCCCGGCCTTTTCACCCGATGGCCGACGGCTGGCCTGGCTGGCGGGACGCCGCGAGAATGTCGGCGGCGATCAGGCCCGGGTTATGGTGGCGGACGCCGACGGCTCCAACGCACGGGTCCTGGTCGATGACTGGGATCGCGGACCCGGCAGCCTGACCTGGGCCTCGGACGGGCGCAGCCTTCTGGCGACCGCCTCGGACGAGGGGCAGAACCGTTTGTTCCGCATCGATGCCCGCAGTGGCGATGTCACCGCCTTGACCGGCCGGGGCGCCGTATCCGGCGTCGAAAGCCGCGCCGGCGTGCTGGTCTATGCCCACGACAGCTTCGCCACGCCGACGCAGATCCTGACGGGAACGGGCGACGCCGCTCGCCCCCTGACGACCCACAATGCGGAGGCGCTGGCGAACCTGTCGCTGCCGGAAGCGCAGAGCTTCACTTTCGCGGGCTGGAACGGCGAGCCGGTGCATGGGTGGGTCTTTCAGCCAGTGGGCCACCAGGAGGGTCAGACCCATCCGGCCGTCTATCTGATCCACGGCGGGCCCAAGTCGCCCTGGACCGAGAGCTGGTCCTATCGCTGGAACCCGCACACCTACACCTCGGCCGGCTATGCGGTGGTGATGGTCAACTTCCACGGATCGCCCGGCTACGGCCAGGCCTTCACCGACGCCATCAATGATCACTGGGGCGACCGACCGCTGGAGGATCTGCAGAAGGGCTGGGAGGCTGCGCTGGCGGCCAATCCGTGGATCGACAGCGACCGGGCCTGCGCGCTGGGGGCCTCGTACGGCGGCTATATGGTCAACATGATCGCCGGAAGGTGGAACGGGCCGTGGGCCTGCCTGGTCAATCATGCCGGCGTCTTTGACGTGCCGCAGCTGATGAACGCCATGGATATCGGCAACTTCATCTGGGAGTTCGGCGGCCCGTCCTGGGAGCGGATGGAGCTCTACCGCCGCTTCTCACCCGGCGACTTTGTGTCGGACTGGGAGAAGCCCATGCTGGTGCTGCACGGCTCGCGGGATTTCCGCGTGCCGCTGGAGCAAGGGCTGGCGACGTTCTCGGCGCTGCAGCGCGAAGGCATTCCCAGCCGCTTCGTCCATGTGCCGGACGAGAACCACTGGATCCTGAAGCCCCGGAACTGGGTCGACTGGCAGCGCGAGATCCTGGACTGGACCGCCCGCTGGACGGCAGAACCCTGAGGCGGGCCGCGCGTCCTTTCACCCCTGACCAGCCAGTGCTAGGCCGAGCGATCAACCCGTTCGCGGAGTCCGCCATGCGTTCTGTCCTTTTTGCCGCCGTCGCCTCACTGTCCCTGATCGCGGCCCTTCCGGTCACGGCGCAGGGCGCGCCGTCTGCCGCCGAAGCACCAGCGGCCCAGCCGTTCACCTACACCGACATGCTGATGGCGAACCGGCTGTCGGACCCGCGCGTGTCACCGGACGGCCGTCACGTGGTCTATGCGGTGCGCGCGACCGACATGGACAACAATCGCGGCGTCACCAGCCTGTTCATCCAGAGTCTGGACGGCGAGGGCGCCGCTCGCAGGCTGGCGATCTCGGACGGCGGGGCCAATACGGCGCGTTGGGGGTCGGACGGGTGGCTCTATTTCCTGTCGGGCCGGTCGGGAACGAGCCAGGTCTGGAAGACCGACGCCCAAGGCGAGATCGCGACCCAGGTCACCAACCTGCCCGTCGACGTGAACGCCTATCGCCTGAGCCCGGACGCATCGAAGATCGCCGTGTCTCTGGCCGTCTATCCGCAGTGCGAGGATCTGGCCTGCTCGGTCGCGCGCGGCGAGGCGGAGGCCGCGCGCAAGTCGACCGGCCAGGTCTATGACCGTCTGTTCGTGCGCCATTGGGACACCTGGAACGACGGGACCCAGAACCATCTGTTCGTCGTCAACACCGACGGCTCGGGCGACCCGGTGTGGGTCACGCACGGCTTTGACGGGGACACGCCCTCCAAGCCGTTCGGCGACGAGAGTGAGTTCGCCTTCACGCCCGACAGCGGCGCGGTGGTCTTCTCGGCGCGCGAGGCCGGTACCAGCGAGCCCTGGAGCACGGACTTCGACCTGTACCGGACGAACGGCCTGACCGGCGAAGGCTTCGTCAACCTGACCGAGGACAATCCGGCCTGGGACACCGGTCCGGTGTTCTCGCCGGACGGCCGCACCCTGGCCTATCGCGCCATGCGCCGGCCCGGGTTCGAGGCGGATCGCTGGCAGATCGTGCTGATGGACGTGGCCACGGGTGCCAGGCGCGAGATCGCGGCGGACTGGGACCGGTCGGCCGACAGCCTGCAATGGTCGGCGGACGGCCGCAGCCTGTATGTCGTTGCCGGTGACATCGGCCAGACGCGGCTGTTCTCCATCGATGTGGCGCGCGGATCGGTCGTTCCGATCACCGGCCCGGGCCACGTCTCGGCCTTCGACCAGACCCGCACAGGCTTCGTCTATGCGATGGACAGCCTGACCTCGCCGTCGGAGCTGTATGTGAAGACCTTCCGCGGCCGCGAGATGCCGCGCCGGATCACCAATGTGAACCCGCAACTGACGGAACGCGTGTTCGGCGAGGCCGAGCAGTTCAGCTTCCCCG
>JADCBH010000143.1 GCA_020253595.1 Brevundimonas sp. | reverse complement strand
TCCACCGCTTCGCGGTCCCCCTCCCCCAAGGGGGGAGGATTTGGACGGTCGAGCGCAGCGGAGACCGGGTGGGGTCCGTACGTGCGGAGTGCGATGTCCCTTTCGCACCCCACCCTGACCGCTGCGCGGTCTTCCTCCTTGGCTCGTATGCGAGCCTTCGTCGACTCCATAAAGGGGAGGGAGAAGGCTTGTGCTTGCCGGGCCAGGAGCGGTGGCCGAACGCCGGGTCGCCGGGATGGGAGAAGGCGGGACCCGTGGGGCGCAGGTGCGCCCGTCAGGACGGAAGGCGGTCGCGGCGTTCGGACAGGAACAGCCGTTCAGCCGGGGCGGGGGCTAGTGACAGGGCGCGGTCGTATTCGTCCCGGGCCTCTGTGTACCTGCCGAGCCGGGCGAACAGGTCCGCGCGCGCGGCATGCAGCGGGAGCCAGTCGGTCGTTTCCACCTCCGCCAGATCGGCGAGGGCGGCGGCGGGGCCTTCGACCTCGGCCAGGGCGACGGCGCGATTGACCCGGACTACAGGGTCGTCGCGGTGGACGAGAAGGCGGTCGTAGAGGCCGAGGACGGACGGCCAGTCGATCCGGCCCGTGTGCCTGCGGTCGGCGTGGGCACCGTGGATGGCGGCCTGGAGCGCGCGGGGGCCGGGCGGCGCGCAGCGGGTGATGGAAAGACGGGCGGAGGCGGCGAGGCAGGCCTCCGCCTCGGCCAGCAGGCGGGCGTTCCATTCGGCCGGATCCTGATCGGTCAGGGGGATCATCGCGCCGCAGGCCTCGAGGCGGGCGGGGCGGCGGGCCTCGGCAAAACGCACCGTGGCGGCGAGCGCCTGGACCTCGGCGTCGTCAGGGGCCAGACGGGTAAGTAGGCCGGTCAGCTTGAGCATCTCGGCGGCGTAGTCGGCGTGAGGGCCGGCCCCGGCGGCGTCGGCGTGGGCCTGGGCGTAGGCGACCTCCAGCGTCGACAGGACGGCGTCCATTCGGTCGGGCCAACGGTCGGGGGAGGGGACGTCGTAGGGCACGCCGGCCTCGGCGATCTTCTTCTTGGCACGGACCAGGCGCTGGGCCAGCGTTGCCTCTGGCGTGAGGAAGGCCGTGGCGACCTCGGCGGTCGACAGGCCGCAGACGGTGCGCAGCGTCAGCGCCGCACGCGCTTCCGGGCTGACGGCCGGGTGGCAGCAGACGAAGATCAGCCGAAGCCGCTCGTCGGGAATGGGCTCGTCCAGAGCCATGACATGGTCCTCGGGCGTCGGTTCCGGCGGAGCGTCGTCGGGCCGATAGGCGGCAGCGGTGGCGCGACGGCGGAAACGGTCCAGCGCCCAGCGCCGGGCCACGGCATAGAGCCAGGCGGCGGGATCGGCGGGCGGGGCTTCGCCCCACTTCTCGGCCGCGCGAGCGCAGGCCTCGGCGAAGGCCTCCTCGGCCAGATCGAGATCGCGGAAGGCGGCGGCGAGGGCGGAGACCACCCGGCCGCCGGCGTCCCGGAACGTCTGGTCGAGGAGACGGCTCACCGGGAGGGTCAGCCCTGCGGGGGCGGAGGTAGCATGGGACGAATCTCGATCGAGCCGTTCTTCGAGATGGGCAGCTTTTTCGCCCATGCGATGGCGGCATCGAGATCCGGCACGTCGATCATATAGATGCCGCCCAGCTGTTCGCGGGTTTCTGCGTAGGGGCCGTCGTGCACGGTGCGGCCCTCGGGCGTGACGCGGACGGTGGTGGCGGTGCTGTAGTGCTTCAGCCCGGCTCCGCCGACGATCACGCCGGCCTGGGCCAGTTCGCCGCCGTAGGCGATGTGGGCGTGGAAGATGTCCTGCCAGGCTTTGCCGGTCTCGCCGTCAGGATAGGCCTCGGGATAGTTCTCGTGGATCAGAAGGGCGTAGTGCATGTCGGTCTCCGGTTCCGGATCGCGGCCCGGACGATCCGAGCCTCTGCGATATGGGTGAGACGCGCGAGGGAGCGGGGAATCGACAGGCCGGACGAAAAATCCGGCCGTCGGCGTCCGGCAAGCTTCCCTCGGGCGGCTCACCGCGATGGATCAGCCCTGCGGCGGCGGGGGGAGCATGGGGCGGATCTCTATCGAGCCCGTCTTGGCGATCGGCAGCTTCTTGGCCCACTCGATGGCGGCGTCGAGGTCCGGCACATCGATCATGTACAGACCGCCCAACTGTTCGCGGGTCTCTGCGAAGGGGCCGTCGTGGACGGTGCGACCCTGGGGCGTGACGCGGACTGTGGTGGCGGCGTCGGTGCGCTTCAGACCGGCCCCGCCGACGAACACGCCGGCGGCACCCATCTGCTGGCCGTAGTCGCTGTGGGCGGCGAGGATGTCGAGCCAGGCCTGGCCGCTCTCGCCGTCGGGATAGGCCTCGGCCTCGGGTTCATGAATGAGCAGCGCGTAGTGCATGTCGGTCTCCGGTTCTGGATCGTGGCTCGGACGATCCGAACCTTAGCGATAGCGGGAAGACGCGCGAGGGGGAGGGAGATCGACAGGTCTGCTCAGAATTCTCCACAGGGACTTTATTTCGTCGGCGAAGCGCGTATATGTGCCCGCTCCGCAAAACTCCCCATGAGTCTGCGCGAAAGCGCCGAGGCCCGGTCCGTCGCCCTCCGACCGAGCGAAGGCGTGGCTCCTCTCCCAGGAGCTTCACTGATTTCAGACCTCCTGACCGTTCCGGCGTGTCGAGGGTGGAGGTCGAAACTCCTGTCACGGGACGCCGTAAGGCGCGCTCGTGCCGCCGCATTTCACGCGCGCCTCCCCCGGGCTGCGCGACATGGGAAAACAGAATGACTGACGTCCTGAACGGTCTCGCCATCAACGGTCAGATCGCCTCGGCCACGACCTTCACCGGCAAGAAGCGCATCCGCAAGTCCTTCGGGCGCATCCCCGAAGCCGTGGCGATGCCGAACCTGATCGAGGTTCAGCGCGCTTCCTACGAGCAGTTCCTGCAGCGCGAGGTCCGTCCAGGCCAGCGCCGCGACGAGGGCATCGAGGCCGTCTTCAAGTCGGTCTTCCCGATCAAGGACTTCAACGAGCGCGCGATCCTCGAATACGTCTCCTATGAGTTCGAGGACCCGAAGTACGACGTCGAGGAATGCATCCAGCGCGACATGACCTATGCCGCGCCGCTGAAGGTCAAGCTGCGCCTGATCGTGTTCGAGGCCGACGAAGAGACCGGCGCGCGTTCGGTCAAGGACATCAAGGAGCAGGACGTCTACATGGGCGACATCCCGCTCATGACGGACAAGGGGACCTTCATCGTCAACGGGACCGAGCGGGTGATCGTGTCCCAGATGCACCGTTCGCCGGGCGTCTTCTTCGACCACGACAAGGGCAAGACCCACTCGTCGGGCAAGCTGCTGTTTGCCGCGCGGGTGATCCCGTATCGCGGTTCGTGGCTGGACTTCGAGTTCGACGCCAAGGACCTCGTATTCGTCCGGATCGACCGTCGCAGGAAGCTGCCGGCCACGACCTTCCTCTATGCGCTGGGCATGGATGGCGAAGAGATCCTGCGGACCTTCTACGAAACCGTTCCCTACGAGAAGCGCGGCGAAGGCTGGGTCACGCCCTACAAGCCCGAGCGCTGGCGCGGGGTGAAGCCCGAGTTCGATCTGATCGACGCCGACACCGGCGAAATCGTCGCCCAGGCCGGTCACAAGATCTCGGCGCGCGCGGCCAAGAAGCTGGGCGAGACGACCAAGGCCCTGTCGCTGGCCGCCGATGCGCTGGTGACCCGCTACCTGGCCGCTGACGCGGTCAACTTCGAGACCGGCGAGATCTATGCCGAGGCCGGCGACGAGCTGGACCAGGCCACGATCAACCTTCTGGAAGAGAAGGGCTTCACCACCATCGACGTGCTGGACATCGACCACGTCACGGTCGGGGCCTACATGCGCAACACCCTGCGGGTGGACAAGAGCACCGGCCGCGAGGACGCCCTGTTCGACGTCTATCGCGTGATGCGCCCGGGCGAACCGCCGACGCCGGAAGCGGCCGAGGCCATGTTCCAGAGCCTGTTCTTCGATTCCGAGCGCTACGACCTGTCGGCCGTGGGTCGGGTCAAGATGAACATGCGTCTGGAAACCCCTGAAGTTTCGGACGAAATCCGCGTGCTCCGCAAGGAGGACGTGCTGAAGGTCCTGCAGATCCTGGTGGGCCTGAAGGACGGCCGTGGCGAGATCGACGACATCGACAACCTGGGCAACCGCCGGGTGCGCTCGGTCGGAGAACTGCTGGAAAACCAGTACCGCGTCGGCCTGCTGCGCATGGAGCGGGCCAT
>JADCBH010000142.1 GCA_020253595.1 Brevundimonas sp. | reverse complement strand
CTACGGGCGCGAGGACTGCGACGCCTTTTCTGCCGACATCTCGGCACTCGCGGCGGCGCGGACGACGCTGTCTGATCCCGCGCAGCATGTCATGCTGCCCGAAGTCATCTCAAAGGAACCCTTGGGGCCTGTCACACGCCGGGGCGACGAGCAGTGGACGTCAGTCGTCCGCTGGACCCTGAACGCCCTGATCCTGGCCGAGGAGTACGGGGTAACGCGGGCCAATGTCGATGAACAGGCCGAGGGCGCCCGCGACCCACGCGTGCGTCGTCTTCTGGGCGCAGAGGGCGAGTTCGGGCAGCGGTTAGGCCTGCCGGCGACGTGGGCGGCGGATGCGGTCGGGGCGGTCGGAAACTATGGCGAGATCTTCGAACGGAACCTGGGTTCGCAATCGCCTCTCGACCTTGCCCGCGGCTTGAATGCACAATGGAACGCAAGACCGGGCGGGCTGATCTACGGCCTGCCGGTTCGCTAGGCATATCGAGCCGCCTCGTCAGCAGCGGGCGGCCCCATCGGGGGACGAATGGACACGACGAAACGCGGCGGGATCCCGCTTCATTGGCTGATGCTGATCGGCTTTGTGGTTGGCCTTGGAGCGGGGCTTTACGTCAACCAGTATGTCGGCCCCGAGACGGCCTGGGTGCAGTGGCTGACCGAGAACGTCACCGGGCCGGCGGGGCAGATCTTCCTGCGTCTGCTGTTCATGCTGGTCATCCCGCTGCTGTTCTCGGCGCTGGTCGTTGGCGTGGCCGAGATGGGCGATCTGAAATCGCTGGGGCGGGCAGGCTTCAAGACGCTGGCCCTGACGGTTGTGGTGTCTGCCATCGCGGTCATCATCGGCCTGGGGCTGGTGAACTATTTCCGTCCCGGCGACGGCGTTGACCCAGCGCTCGCTCAGCGCCTTCTGGCCGAAGGGGCCGAGGGCGCGGCGGGCATCGTCGAGAACGCGCCAGAGAGTGTGCAGTTCGGCCAGTTCTTCCTGGACCTGATCCCGTCCAACGTCTTCACCGCAGCGGCAGCCAACCAGATCCTGCCGATCATGATCTTCGCCCTGCTGTTCGGCATCGGCCTGGTCATGGCCAAGGGGCCGAACGTGGATCACCTGAAGATCACCATCGAGGGCATCCTCGAGGTGACGATGAAGCTGATCAACATGGTCATCAAGCTGGCACCGATCGCCATCGCCTGCCTGATGTTCAATCTGGCGGCTCTGTTCGGCTGGGACCTGCTGGTCCGGCTCGCGGCCTTTGTTGGCGTGGCCGTGGGTGCCATGGCCATCCATATGTTCGTGGTCTACCCGCTTGTCATCCTGATCGGCGCGGGCCGCAGCCCGCTCTGGTTCTTCAAGGGGGTGCAGCGGCCCATGCTGGTCGCCTTCACAACGGCGTCGTCGAACGCGACCCTGCCGGTCTCGCTCAAGGCTGCCGAGGAAGAGCTGAAGCTCCCGAAGAAGATATCCCGCTTCGTCCTGACCGTCGGCGCGACGGCCAACCAGAACGGCACCGCTCTTTTCGAAGGGGTCACAGTCCTGTTTCTGGCCCAGTTCTTCCAGATCGAGTTGTCGATCACCCAGCAGGTCGTTGTCATGCTGGTCTGTATCCTTGGCGGTGTGGGCACGGCGGGCGTGCCGGCAGGGTCGCTGCCGGTCATCGCCATGATCCTGGTGATGGTGGGCATCCCACCCGAGGGGATCGGACTGATCTTGGGCGTCGACCGTTTCCTGGACATGTGCCGCACGGTTCTGAACGTGACGGGTGATCTGGTCTTGGCCACCGTCGTGTCGCGCGGTGAGAAGGACGTGGCTCCCGCGCCGGAACCTCAGCCGACCGTGGCGACGGTCGCCTGATCGATCAGGGGCCTGTGACGATGGGGGTGTCGCTGCGGCTCCCCCATTCGGCCCAGGCTCCGTCATAAAGCGCGCTGTCTTCGCCCAGTTCTGCGAGCGCCAGTGTCAGAACCGCCGCCGTGACGCCGGAGCCGCAGCTGGTGATGATCGGCCGATCGAACGTCACGCCGGCTTGCAGGAAGCGTTGGCGCAGCGCCTCGGCGGGGATCAGTCGACCAGCCTCGTCCAGCACTGACCTGAACGGCACATTCAGCGCCCCGGGCATGTGACCTGATCGAAGGCCGGGACGGGGCTCGGCGGTCTCTCCAGAGAAGCGCGGCGCGGGGCGGGCGTCGATGATCTGCGCGTCGCCGGTGAGAGCGGCCAAGACCGTGGGCAAATCGGCGACGGCACCGCGACGTGGGCCGCCAGTGAAGCCGGTGGGGGCAGGGGCCTGAACGGATCCCGAGGCGATGGGATGGCTTTCGGCGTGCCACTTTGGAAGGCCGCCGTCCAGCACCTGGACATCCTCGGCCCCCATCAGACGGAAGGTCCACCAGACCCGGGCGGCGGAGAACAGGCCCTGGGTGTCGTAGACCACAATGCGGTCCGTTGCGGCGATGCCGAGCGCGCCCACCGCCTCGGCGAAGGCTGCGGCGTCCGGCAGCATGTGCGGCAGGTCCGTGGTGTGGTCAGAGACCACGTCGAGATCGAAGAAGACCGCGCCGGGGATGCGGGCCTGTTCGAACGCGGCGCGTGCGTCCGTCCCGTCCAGGTGCCAGCTGGCGTCCACGATCCGCAAGTCGGGCGCGTCGAGCTGGGCGGCGAGGTCGTCGGTCGAGATCAGAAAGGATGCCATGTCCCAGCCTAGCATGACCCGAGGCACGCTGAGACT
>JADCBH010000141.1 GCA_020253595.1 Brevundimonas sp. | reverse complement strand
CTGGTCTTACTGGCCTCTCGTCACGCGCCGCTTCCACGCCAGCGAGATCTCGGCTGGCCAGATCCGGCTAGTGCGTCGGCCAGACGTCGAGCCGCCCGACGGCAAGCCGCCACGCCCCCTCCCCCTGAGCATAGACATCGACAGCGTCCGGGCGGACGTCGAACTGCTCGAAGGCTTTTCCCGGGAATACGGCCGCTGGCGACTGGAGGGTCACGCGAGCGTACCTCGCCTTGGCGACAAGGCGGTCACGGTCAATGCCGAAAGCCTGAACAGGCCCGGGGACTACCTGCGTCTCATCGCCAGTATCGGCGACGGCCCCGAGGTCCTTCGGCTGAACTTGCGGGCCAACGAGGCCAACGGCGGTCCTCTGGCCGGCTCGCTCGGCTATTCGCCCGACCAGCCCTTCTTCGCTTCGGCTTTGGTGAATGGCGAAGAGGTCAGCGCAACGGTGCGCACGGGCGACTTCACCCCCCTGACCATCCGGGGTCGCTATGGCACTTCCGGCTCTCGCATCTCCGGTTTTGCCGACTTCAGCGGATCGGACCTGCTAGCCCCCTTCGTGAGCCGGATCGGCCGCACGGCGCACTTCGGCTTTGCCTCGGTCCCGGAAGGCGAAGATGCGACCATCCACGGCGTCGCCTGGCGGCTGACTGCCGACAACCTGCAGTCCAGCGCCCGCGGTCGCATTGACGTGACGGACCGCGCCGTCCTTGAGGACGGTGTGGCGCTTGTTCTCTCCACGCCGTCCCTCACCCGGCTGACAAGCTCGCAGACCGGTGGACCAGCCCGCTACGAAGGCGTGTTCACAGGCGACCTGGATCGCTGGGCGCTTGCTGGCACGGTGCAGCTCGATCAACCGACCCTCGTCAGCTACTCGGCCTCAACCATGGCGGGGCGCTTGTCTCTGTCCGCCGAGACCGGTCGATACACGGTGTCCGGAGACATCACCGCGACGGGCGGGCGCAGCGCAGGCATCGTGGGTGCTCTTCTCGGCGCGTCACCGCGCGTCCAGTTCGAGGCGGCCCGCCTGCCAGACGGGGCGCTCCTGCTTCAACGGATCGATGCCCAGGGCCAGGCGCTGACCCTGACCGGCTCCGGGCAGAGGAACCTTCTCGGGGGCCTTGGCTTCAGGGGCGAAGCCCGGATTACCGATCTCGGTCGTATCCGACCGGGTGCGCGCGGGGTCTTCGGCGGACCGATCACGGCGGCCGCCGCCCGCTCCGGCGCGCCTTGGAGCCTCACTTTCGATGGACGGGGAACACGGCTGACAACAGGCCTGGCAGAGCTTGATCGGCTCCTGGGTACCACCCCCCGTCTCCAGCTCGCCGGAGGCTTGAACGGTGGCCGCATTGCCGTCGAGCGCGCCGATCTGACCGGCACGGCGGGCGCGGTGTCGGCCAAGGGCCTGATCGAACCCGAGGGTCGGCTCCGGTTGGCTCTGAACTGGAATGCGCGCGGCCCCTTCGGCGTAGGGCCCGTAGCCGTAGACGGCGCCATGACCGGCCAGGGTGCCCTGACCGGGACGCTGGCTCAGCCTCGCGCCGACCTGACGGCCCGGTTCGGCAGTATCGCCGCCGGGGCGCTGCGCCTGACCGACGCGGATCTGATCCTCAGTTTTCGCCGGGGCGTGGACGCCTCTGACGGCCGCGTAATGCTGACGGCCGGATCGAACTACGGACCGGCTCGGGCATCCGGGAACTTCTTCCTCGGGGGCAACCGCATCCGGCTGTCTGACGTCGATCTGAACGCAGGCGGCGTCACCGCTCAGGGTTCAATCGCTCTGGCGAACAACACGCCGTCCAGTGCCGACCTTACCTTTACCGCCAGGCCCGGAGCCTTCCTGGCGGCCGGGACCGCCGACGGCCGCGTCCGTCTGACCGAGGGAGCCGGCTCGGAGACCGCCATCCTCGATGTCAGCGGCCGAAACGTCCGCCTCGCTGGGTCGAGCTACGTCATCCGCACGCTCGAGCTAAACGGGAGAGGCACGCTGGAGCGTTTGCCGTTCACGCTGGTCGCCGACGTAGGCGGAGCCACGCCGGTCGCATTCGATGGCTCGGGCGTCTATTCGCGCCCAGGCGAGGCTCAGACCGTGACGCTCAACGGCGACGGCCGCATTCGCGAGATCGCGTTTTCGACCCGCAACCCCGCTGTGATCGCCATAGCTGGTGACGGCCGCGTCGCCCGCCTAGACTTGACGGTCGGCGGCGGCGTGCTGCTGGGCGAAGTCCGTCAGGATTCGGACGCCGCCGTGGTCCAGGCGGATCTGACCAGCGTTGACCTGGGATCCATTGCTCCCGACCTGCGCGGCAGCGTCACAGGTCGCGTCTCGCTGCGAGGGGCCGGCGACGACCTGTCGGGCTCAGCCAATGTTCGTCTGATGGGCTTGCGCAGCATCGACGCTCCCCGGGGGCTCACCGTTGACGGGGGGCTCACTGCCACCCTCGTCAACAACACCCTTCGACTGCAGGCCAACGCCTCGGGCACGAACGCCGTCAACGCGACGGCGGATGTCACGCTTCCGGTTGAGGCCTCAGCCGCGCCTCTGCGACTTGCGATCGCCCGCACGCGACCCATGTCGGGCGAAGTCGATATCGACGGCCAGATCCAGCCCATCTGGGATGTCTTCTTCGGCGGCGAGCGCTCGCTAGCGGGGCAGGTCAACGCGTCTGCCACGCTCGGAGGGACCTTGGCTGCTCCGCTGATCAACGGGAGCCTGGCGTTGGCTCAGGGACGCTTCCGCGACAACAGTTCTGGCCTGACGCTCGATGACATGACCGTGGCCGCCCGTTTCGACGACACGACAGCCCTGATCCAGACCTTCACTGCCACCGACAGCTCGGGCGGCACGGTCTCCGGCGATGGCCGCATCGGTCTGCGTGAGGGCTCGGGCTCCAGCTTTGAGCTGGCCCTTACGCGCTTTCGCATCATCGACAACGACATTGCCGTGGCCCGGGCTTCCGGCCCTCTGACCGTTGTCCGCGCCACAGACGGCAACGTGACGCTGTCGGGTGAAGTCAACGTCGATCAGGCCCGAATCGAAGCCAATCCGCCTGGCTCAAGCGGAATAGTTCGAATGGATGTGGCCGAGGTCAATCGCCCAGGCGGCGACCCGGTCGAAGACGATGCAGTGACCGCATCACGCGGTCCACAGATCGGTCTCGACGTCCGCCTGCGTTCTAGGGGCGGAGAAGTGCGGGTCGAGGGTCGGGGGCTCAATGTCCTGCTCAACGTCAATGCGCGCGTTCAGGGCACGGTCAGCCAGCCCCAGCTGACAGGAACTGCCAGCATCGTCCGCGGTGACTATGATTTCGCGGGGAAGCGGTTCGTCTTCGACCAGCGGGGATCGGTGTCTTTGTCGACCAATCCGTCGCTTATCCGGCTGGACCTGACCGCTGTTCGAGAAGACCCGTCCCTGACGGCGACCATTCGGGTCACGGGCACAGCGGCCCGTCCAGAGATCGCTCTGACTTCCACACCTCAGCTGCCACAAGACGAGATCCTGTCCCAGGTGCTGTTCGGGCGCTCGGCGTCCCAGTTGTCACCGTTCGAAGCCGCCCAGCTCGCTGCCGGCGTCGCCTCGTTGGCAGGCGGGGGTGGCTTCGATGTGATTGGCAATCTCCGGCAGCTCGCGGGGCTGGACCGCCTGTCGTTCGGCGGAGAGGCATCGGCCCTCACGGTGGCAGGCGGGCGCTACATCACCGATGACGTCTATCTGGAGATCATTGGCGGCGGCGAAGGGGGCGCGGCCGTGAACGTCGAATGGCAAGTGCGCCGCAACCTCGCCATCAGCTCCCAGTTCGGCGGCCAGGGCGACGCCAGCCTGTCCATCCGCTGGCGCCGCCAGTCGCGCGTGCCCGGATCAGACAGCGCGGACCGGCGACCCAATCAAGATGCGGACTAGCGCGCGGAGTCCATCTGGAGCTTGTCCAGCTTATTGATGCCGCGCAGGCCGGCGATATGCAGTACGACCTGCACGACCATGATCACCAGCGACAAGGCGATCTGCCAGACAGGAACCACCGGCGCATTCGGGACCATTCCGACCAGCAACGGCGTCGCCGCCGTCGAGAGGATGCCATAGGCGAGCAGCACCAGGAACAGGATGGCCATGAACTTGCCCGGGTTGCGCCACTGGACAAACCCAAGGATCAGTTGAAGGACGGCGAGACCACCCGTGGCATAGATGGCCACCTGCGCCCCCATGGCGGCGGCTTCGGCGTTCACATCGCTTCCGGCGGCAGAGGCGACCGCGTCCTGCATCGCCGCAGGATTGGCCAGCGACCAGGCGATGCTTACCGCAGCCACAATCACGCCGATGAAGATCGAGATCGCGCTCGCCTTCGCTGCCGCCTCGGCCTCCGCTTCAGTGCGGATCGGCGCGGTGGGGTTCATGCCGGTGATCAAGCTGGCCATTGGGTCCTCCCTGCAAATGACAATGGTCCTTTACATGACAAGGAGCCCTTACACAATAGGAACACCGAGGCGGGGTTCACCTTTGTCGCGGGGGCGGCTAGAAGCAGGTCATGCGGATTCTTCAGCAGGATCATGCCGCCCTCGACCTGGTCGGGCGGGGGGGCGCAGTCCTTGTCGACCGCGCGATCTCTTGGGCCAACGTCAACTCCGGCAGCGACCACGCCGAAGGGCTGGAGGCCACCCTCGCCCTGCTTGAGACCGAGACCGCCCGCTTGCCGGCCGAGGTCATCCGGGTGCCGACGCAGGGCTTCTCGACGGTCGCCGACGACGGCTCGCTGAAGTCTCAGGCGCGCGCCGACGCCCTGCAGATCACCGCGCGGCCGCAGGCCCCGATTCAGATCGTGCTGACAGGCCATTACGACACTGTCTATCCGTCTGACAGCGCGTTCCAGACCGTGACTGCGCGCGCCGACGGTGCCCTGAACGGGCCCGGGATCGCCGATATGAAGGGCGGGATCTCCGTCATGCTGGGTGCACTGGAAGCCTTCGAGACCCATCCGGAACGGGAGCGCGTCGGCTGGACGGTTCTGCTGTCACCCGACGAGGAAATCGGTTCACCCGCCTCGGCACCGTTGCTGGCCGAACTCGGCGCACGCGGTCACGTCGGGATGACCTACGAACCCGCGCTGGCGGACGGCACCCTGGCCGGCGCGAGGAAGGGCAGCGGCAACTTCCACCTGATCGTGACCGGCAAGGCCGCCCACGCAGGCCGGGCCTTCGACGAGGGACGCAACGCCGTGGTCGGCGCGTCCATGATCGCGGCGGCGTTGCATGGACTGAATGGCCAGCGAGACGGCGTGACCGTCAATGTCGCTCGAATCTCCGGCGGCGGGGCGCTGAACGTCGTGGCCGACAACGCCGTCGTCCGCTTCAACGTGCGTGTTCCGGACCGCGCCTCGGCCGACTGGATCAAGGCGGCCATCGACGAAATCGCGGCCTCTCCGCCGTTCGAGGGGCTGACGCTTGCCTTGCACGGGGGCTTCACTCGCCCTCCGAAACCGATGGACGCAGCCCAGACAGCTCTGTTCGAGGCCGTTCGTCAGACCGGGGCTCTGCTGGGCCAGACGATCGCCTGGTCGCCTTCAGGCGGCGTCTGCGAGGGCAATAACCTGCATGCGGCTGGCCTGCCCAACATCGACACCCTTGGCGTCCGGGGCGGCCTGATCCATTCGCCGAAAGAGTTCGCCTGGCCCGAAAGCTTCGTCGAACGGGCGCAGCTTTCCTTGCTCATGCTCTGCAAGATCGGATCCGGCGAGATCGACGCCCACGCCCTCAAGCGTCTGCGGATGGAGACGCTTTGATGAGGTCCTCCTTCGCGCGCATCAATTCGGCGGAGATCGGCTGATGCTGGTCGTTCGCCCCGCCGGTCCCGCGGACCTGGATCACCTTTTGGAGCTGGCCATTCTTTCGGGGCCAGGCTTCACCAGCCTGCCCGAAGATCCGGATCAACTGGTGAAACGCCTGGACGTGAGCCGCGAAAGCTTCGCCGGCGTCATGCCCCCCCGCGAGCGCTGGTACACGCTCATGATGGAGGAAACCGACACGGGCGACGTCGACGGCATCGCTTCGGTCAAGGCAGCCGTTGGGCTGGACCGGCCTTTCTTCTCGTTCCGTCTCGCCAACCACGCCGCGTCATCGCCGTCACTGAACATCCGGCTGGATCACCAGACGCTGCAAATGGTCAACGAATGCACCGGCTGGACCGAGGTCGGCTCCCTGTTCCTGAAGGCCGATCGGCGAAAGGGTGGTGCCGGCCGCCTGCTGAGCCAGTCGCGCTACATGCTGATCGGCGCCGAACCCGACCTGTTCGCCGAGATGGTCCTGGCCGAGTTGCGGGGGGTCTTCACCCCCGACGGGGCCTGCCCTTTCTGGGACCACGTGGCACACAAGTTCTTCCCGATGGAGTTCGATCAAGCCGACCTGATGACGGGCTCGACCGACAAGCAGTTCATCCTCGATCTGGCACCGCGGCATCCCATCTACGTCGATCTTTTGCCGGAGCCTGCACGGGCGGTGATCGGCAAGGTCCATCCGCAAGGGGTGGCGGCGATGGCGCTGCTGGAATCCGAGGGTTTCCGTCCCAACGGCCTGGTCGACATTTTCGATGCTGGCCCGACCGTATCGTGCCAACGCGATCACATCCGCACCGTCCGCGACGCTCGCCGACTGACGGTCCGCGTTACCGACGACGTGGATGCGGAACTGCCTGCCCTGATTTCGACCGATAGCGTCTCCGCCTTCCGCGCGGTCCGGGCCAAGGCCCAGATCGAAGGCGAAACCGTGCGCCTGACAGCCGAAGTGGCTACGGCGCTGAAGCTCGGCGACGGAGCGATCGTCCGGGTGAAGACGTGAGAACCCCATGACGGACGGACGCCTCTACATCGATGGCCAGTGGACCGACGGGCGCGGCGATGGATTCGCCTCCTTCGATCCTGCGACCGAGGCGCGCGTCTGGCGCGGAAACGAGGCCTCGACCGATCAGGTCGGACACGCCGTCGCCGCTGCCCGTGCCGCCTTCCCCGACTGGGCCGACCGGCCGCGCGCGGATCGAATCGCGGCGATGAAGCGGTATCAGGCCGCGCTGAAAGCCCGGGCTCCCGCCTTCGCCGAGGCCATCAGCCGCGAGACCGGCAAGGCCCTGTGGGAAACCACCGCCGAGCTCGGCGCCATGGCGGGCAAGGTCGACATCTCCATCCGGGCCTACGACGAACGCACGGGCGAACGCACCGCCGAGACCGCCTTCGGGCTCGCCACCCTGCGTCACCGACCGCATGGCGTGGCGGCGGTGCTGGGGCCGTTCAACTTCCCGGGCCATCTGCCCAACGGCCACATTGTCCCGGCCCTGCTGGCCGGTGACACCGTCGTGTTCAAGCCGTCGGAGGAGACGCCGTATGCGGGCCAGCTGATCGCGGAATGCCTGGCGGAAGCCGATCTGCCCGCCGGGGTCTTCAACCTCGTCCAGGGCGGTCGCGACGTCGGGGCCACTCTTCTGGACCAGCCGATCGACGCCCTGATGTTCACCGGGTCAGGCGCGGCAGGCTCGCATTTCCGCAAGAAGTTCGCCGACGATCCGCATGTGATCCTGGCTCTGGAACTGGGCGGCAACAACCCGCTTGTGGTCTGGGACGCGGCCGACGCCGAGGCGGTCGCGGGCATCATCGTTCAGTCCGCCTTCGTCACCACCGGCCAGAGGTGCAGCTGCGCCCGTCGGCTGATCCTGCCAGAGGGCCCCGCAGGGGACGCCATCATCGCGGCCGTCGACGGGTTTGTGGATCGGTTGATCTTCGCCCCTTGGGACTCGACGCCCGAGCCTTACGGCGGCCCACTGATCTCCAAGCGCGCTGCCGAACAGGCGCTCTCCGCGCTTCAGCAGCGCATTGGCATGGGCGCAAAGGTCATCCGCCCTTCCGGCCCGGTCGACAACCTGCCCGCCGCCTTCGTGCGGCCAGCCATCCTCGACGTCACCGGCGTTGACGTTCCCGATGAGGAGATGTTTGCGCCTTTCCTGTCGGTGACCCGGGTGGCTTCGTTCGACGATACCATCGCCGCAGCCAACGCAACGCGCTACGGCCTATCGGCAGGCTTGGTCAGTGACGATCCCGCCAACTGGGACCGCTTCATCCGCCGCATCCGCGCAGGCGTGGTGAACTTCAACCGCCCGACCACTGGTGCGGCCGGCGACATGCCTTTCGGCGGCCTGGGCGCCAGCGGCAACCATCGACCCAGCGCCTACTACGCTGCCGACTACTGCGCCTATCCTGTCGCCAGCTTCGAGGCCGGTGCGGTCAGGAACATCGAGGGCGAGATGAAGGGGCTGAGGTCGTGAGGGTGAGACACGTCTCTCCCTCCCCTTCATGGGGAGGGACGACCGCGAAGCGGTCAGGGTGGGGCCCGTCCGTCCATTCGCACCCCACCCGGTCGCTGCGCGACCACCCTCCCCATAAAGGGGAGGGAGAACGATGACCCCCGCCGTCGAAGCCAACGCCGACGGCCTGATCGGTCCGACGCATTCCTACGCCGGCCTCAGCCCCGGCAACCTCGCCTCCAGCCTGAACAAGGGAGAGGCGTCCAACCCGCGGGCGGCGGTCCTCCAAGGCCTCGACAAGATGAAGCGGCTCGCGGACCTGGGCCTGCCGCAGTTCGTCCTGCCCCCGCACGAGCGACCGAACATCCCCTTCCTGCGAAGCCTCGGCTTTGCCGGATCCGACGCCGCCGTATTGGAACGCGCGTGGAAAGACGCTCCCAGCTTCGCCGCCGCCGCCTGCTCAGCCAGCCCCATGTGGGCCGCCAACGCGGCGACCGTGACGCCCAGCGCTGACAGCGCTGATGGCCGGGTCCACTTCACGCCGGCCAATCTCGTTACCAACCTGCACCGCAGCCTGGAGCATGCCCAGACTAAGCGGTCGCTGGAGGCCCTGTTCCGCGACCCCGCCCGGTTCGCCGTCCACGACGCCCTGTCGCCTGTCGCCCACCTCGCCGACGAGGGCGCAGCCAACCACGTCCGTCTGTGTGCGGATCACGGTTCGCCCGGCGTCAACCTGCTGGTCTGGGGGCGCGACGCCTTCGAGTCGTGGGACGGCCCCTTCCCCGCCCGCCAGACGCGCCAGGCGTCCGAGGCCATCGCCCGCCGTCACGGCGCGTCGGGCGCGGTCCTGGCCCAGCAAGCCCGCGCCGCCATCGCAGGCGGCACCTTCCACAACGACGTGGTCTGCGTCGGCGCGCTTGAGACCCTGTTCCACCACGAGCTGGCCTTCGAAGACACGACCGCCACGCACACCGCGATCCGCGCCGCCGCTGAAGGGTTCGAGCCGATCTTCGTTGAGGTCTCTGCCGCCGACCTGCCGCTGGCAGACGCCATCTCCAGCTATCTGTTCAACTCCATGCTGGTCAGCCTGCCGGGCGAAGACCGCCTGACCCTGATCTGTCCGACCGAGACCCGCGACAACCCACGCAGCCACGCGGTCGCGCAAGGCCTGGTCGCCTCCAACGGCCCCATCGGCCGGGTCGAATACGTCGACGTGCGCCAGTCGATGCGCAACGGCGGCGGCCCCGCCTGCCTGCGCCTGCGCGTCGTCCTGACCGAGGCCGAGCTGGCCGCGACCAACCCGGCGATGCGCATTACCGAAGACCTGCACGCCCGCCTCAGCACCTGGGCCGAGCATCACTATCGCGAACGCCTGACCCCCGCTGACCTGGCCGATCCGAACCTGATCGACGAGAGCCGCGCTGCGCTGGATGAGCTCACGGGACTGATCGGACTGGGATCAGGCTTCTATCCCTTCCAGCGGACCTGACCGAACACCGCCGATGCACCAGAACCCGTTCCTGATCGTCGGCGGAGTGCTCAGCGCAGCGGCATCACTCCTGCATCTGGCCGTCATCGTGGGCGGCCCGTCCTGGTATCGGTTCTTCGGCGCGGGCGAAGGGATGGCCCGGATGGTCGAGCGGGGTTCGCTCTATCCGACGCTTGTCACCATCGGCATCGCCAGCGTTCTGGCGGTCTGGTCGGCCTATGCCTTCGCCGGCGCCGGACTGATCCCTCGCCTGCCCCTGATGCGGACCGCGCTGGTCTTGATATCGGCGATCTATCTCTTGCGCGGGCTGGTGCTGATCCCCGCCTTCATCATTAATCCTGGCGGCGTCCTGCCGTTCGTCTTGTGGAGCTCGCTGATCGTCCTCGTCTACGGCATCGCCTATGCGGTCGGGACCTGGATCGCCTGGCCGGGCCTCTCCGCGAAATGACCGACGCCGTCGCAATGACCCCCGCCCGTCGGCTCAAGAACATCGTCGGCGGATCGGCTGGCAATCTGGTCGAGTGGTTCGACTGGTTCGCCTATGCGGCCTTCACCGTCTATTTCGCGCCGGTCTTCTTCCCGGAGGGCTCGTCGACGGCCCAGCTCCTGTCGGTCGCTGCCATCTTTGCCGTAGGCTTCCTGATGCGCCCGGTCGGGGCCTGGGTCATGGGGGTCTATTCCGACCGAAAGGGGCGCAAGGCGGGCCTCACTTTGTCGGTCAGCCTCATGTGCGCCGGCTCACTGATCATCGCTGTGACGCCGGGCTATGCGACCATCGGTGTGCTGGCCCCGGCGCTTCTTCTGATCGCTCGCATGATGCAGGGGCTCAGTGTTGGCGGCGAGTATGGCTCATCAGCCACCTATCTGTCCGAAATGGCGACGGCCAAGCATCGCGGTTTCTGGTCCAGCTTCCAGTACGTCACGCTGATCTCGGGCCAACTGCTCGCCCTGGCCCTGCTGATCCTGCTCCAGCGAACCCTGGGCGACGACGCTCTGGAGGCCTGGGCCTGGCGCATTCCTTTCTTCGTTGGGGCCGCGCTCGCCGTCGTCGTCTTCTGGCTGAGGCGAGGGCTGGACGAGACCCGCGAATTCGAGACGCGCGAGGGGGTGAAATCCAGCGCGCTGGAACTCGTCCTGCGCCACCCGAAGGAGGCGCTGACGGTCATCGGACTGACGGCCGGCGGCACGCTCGCCTTTTATACCTATACGACCTACCTGCAGAAGTTTCTGGTCAACACGTCCGGCTTCACCAAGGCCCAGGCGACAGAGATCAGCGCGGCTGCGCTTCTCGTGTTCATGTTGCTCCAGCCG
This sequence comes from Brevundimonas sp., assembly GCA_020253595.1. Lineage (GTDB taxonomy): Bacteria > Pseudomonadota > Alphaproteobacteria > Caulobacterales > Caulobacteraceae > Brevundimonas. The sequence continues at coordinate 4,865 of JADCBH010000141.1, read as the reverse complement.
GCAGTCGGAGCGCTCTCGGACCATGTGGGACGCAAGTCGGTAATGATGTGCTTCGGCATTCTGGGGGTGTTCTGCACCGTGCCGATCATGACCAGTCTGGCAGCGACCAATCAGCCGTTCACGGCCTTCCTGTTGGCCTTGTCGGCTCTGGTGATCGTGTCCGGTTACACAGCGATCAACGCCGTGGTGAAGGCCGAGCTTTTTCCGGCCCACATCCGCGCGCTCGGCGTGGCCCTGCCCTATGCCATTGCCAACGCCGTCTTCGGCGGCACGGCCGAGTACGTCGCCCTGTGGTTCAAGCTGGACGGGCGCGAGAGCGTCTACTTCTGGTATGTCACCGGGATGATCGGCATTTCGCTGATCACCTACATCGTCATGCGCGACACCAAGGAAACGAGCCTGATCCGCGAGGACTAGGCGTCCGGCATCGGCTTGCCCGGAACCTCGGCGGGCGGCGGCGGGGGCGGCGGTGGCGGAGTGGATTGAGCCTCCTCCTCCTCGGCATCGCGGTTGACGTAGACGATGCGGCAGTCGCCCTCGATCGTCGTGAAGCGCTCGTTCGACGCATCGACGAAGGAGATGCGCCCGCTGGTGGCGTACTCGACCTTTCCGGTCGAGCGTCCGCTGAAGATCTGCGTCCCATAGGTCCAGCAGGTGATATCCGCCGCCTGGTCGCCAAAGGTCGCCGCCTGGTTGGCCCGCTTGCTTTCCGTGCAGGCCGCCGCCGAAGCCACGACTGTCGCAATCGCTACTGTCGTCAGAAGCCGCTTCATGCCGCGAACCTCCCGCCTTTGGCCGCGTAGGCCTGCGTGCCCCGGGTCAAGACCCGATCATACGGCTCGATGGCGTCAACCGCGATGGCGGACTTGCCGCGTAACCGGTCGTAGATCGGCCCGAAGTCCTCGTAGGTCGCATCGTTCAGGGCCTCGATCGAGGGCACCACGAAATAAACCTGCTGGAAGTCGTCGATGCGATATTCGGTCCGCATGATCCGCTCCAGATCAAACGCAATGCGGTTCGGCGACGGGTCTTCCAGGGCGAAGACGCTCTCGGACGCCGACGACACGATCCCGGCCCCATAGATGCGCAAGCCATCGGTGTCTTCCAGCAGGCCGAACTCCACCGTGTACCAGTACAACCGGGCGAGATTCGCGAGCATCCCCAGGCCATGGGCCCGCTGTCCGCCCTTGCCATAGGCCTGCATGTAGTCCGCGAAGGTCGGATCCGTCAGCATGGGCACGTGGCCGAAGACGTCATGGAAGATGTCCGGTTCCTGCAGATAATCCAGCTGATCCGGCTTGCGAATGAACTGGCCGGACGGAAACCGACGGTTTGCCAGATGATCGAAGAAGACATCGTCGGGCACCAGCCCCGGCACACAAACGACTGTCCAGCCGGTGAGCGCCTTCAGCTTGGGATTCATCAACGCGAAATCCGGGATGCCGCCCGTATTCAGATCAAGCGCCTCCAGGCCCCTCATGAAGGCGTCACAGGCGCGTCCGGGCAGCACCTTCATCTGGCGGGCATACAGTGTGTCCCAGGTGTCGTGCTCCACCTGGGTATAGGCGCGCCAGTTCTGCGAGATGGTCCAGTCGGCGGCCGCGCCTTCCGGCGGCTCGGCGAAGACGTGCTCGAAATCAGACATGGCGAACTCCCTTGCCCAGGCAATCTAGGCGGGGCCGCCGTCCGGCTCAATGGATCGGCTGGTTCCTCGGCGCACGATGGCCGTCACGATCAATGGTGAACCACCGCGCCTGCTCGGCTTCCGTCAGGGCCCCGAGCTCCGGATCGTGTTCCAGCACCCCTTCAGCGGCGTAGACAAGAAACCCGGCCTCCTCACCCATGGCCAGGACGCGGTAGAAGGGCTGATCGCGCTGATCCGGTCCAGGCTCGCGTGCAGGTCCGGCGTAGGCGGCATCGACATCAATGACGACGCCCCGGAAAGCCGCGTCGCGGTGACGGACGATCTGGTCGAGAGCGAATTTGGCGGAACGGAATTGGGTCATGCCATCAGGGTGCGCCCCAGCCCCTGAGCCTGACCCGTCCGGCGCATTCATCTTCCTGACAGGCGGGCTTGGCGTAGGCCACTCGGCGGGGTTAGGGTGTTCGGGACGGGTGCCCTTCTCGGTTGCGCCCATTTGAAAGTTCGGCCCATGCCGGAACCCGACGGCGCGCCGAGTGGGCGCGACGCACGGTCCCGGGTCCAGCGGGCGCAAGGCGGCGGAGCGTCCGGACGCGACGGCCCCGCCTATGGCGCGCTTGATCTGGGGACCAACAACTGCCGACTGCTGATCGCGCGTCCCGCGCGCGACAGCTTCCGTGTGGTCGACAGCTTCAGTCGCATCGTCCGCCTCGGCGAGGGTCTGTCCCGGACCGGCCGACTGGACCCTGTCGCCATGGATCGCGCCTACGACGCGCTGGCCCTGTGCGCAGAACGGGTCGTGCGACGCGGTGTCGAGTCCAGCCGCCTCACTGCCGTGGCGACCCAGGCCTGCCGACAGGCCGAAAACGGCGCAGAGTTCATCGAACGCGTGCGCCAGGGAACAGGACTACGCCTGAGGATCATCGACCCGATAGAAGAGGCCAGGCTGTCTGTCGAAGGATGTCTGAACCTGATCGATCCAAAGGCAGAGGCGGTGCTGGTCATCGACGTGGGCGGCGGCTCTACCGAGTTGTCCTGGCTCAGGAAGTCGGGCGACGAGATGAAGACGGTCGGCTGGATGTCCGCGCCGCTGGGCGTCGTAACGCTGGCCGAACGGCATCCGGAACCCGAAGGCGCGGGCAACGAGTGGTTCGAGGCCATGGTCGCGGACATGGGTGCTGCGCTGCAGGCGGATGGCTTCGAGGATGACGAGTTCCGGCGACTGTTCACGGAGGGAAAGGGTCACCTCGTGGGGACGTCGGGAGCCATCACCTCGCTTGCCGGAGTGCATCTCAATCTGCGCCGGTATCAGCGGGATCTGGTCGATGGTCTGTGGATGACCCGCGCGGACTGCGAGGCGGCGGCGGCGCGGCTGAAGACTCTGGGGCCAAAAGGACGTTCTGAAGAGGCCTGCATCGGACCGGACCGCGCCGATCTCGTGCTGGCCGGCGCTGCGATCCTGGAAGCCGTGCAGCGCGCCTGGCCGAGCGAGCGCGTGCGCGTGGCGGACCGGGGCCTGCGGGAGGGACTGCTGCTGCAGCAGATGCGCGCGGCGAAGAAGACGACGCGACGCAGAAGGGGACGCGGCCGGGGTCGGTCTCAGGCCGCCGGCGTGGGCGGTCCGGAGACCTGAACCGGCAGATCGATGTCACAGATCGAGAAGTCGGCCCCCCTCGCCTGCCTCGCCGCATCGGCCAGGGTCCGGAAGGCGACAGAGCCCGTATCGAGCACCTGAACCACTGGACGCTCCTCAACCGGCAGGTCCACGGCCACGCGGACTCGAGTCATGATGTCAGGCTCAGACGGCACCATGCCGTTGTTGGCCAGATCGCCGGTCTTGATGGCGCGAACGACGTCCAGTCCCGATACTACCCGACCCCAGATGGTGTAGCGCTTGTCCAGCGCCGGGTAGGGCTGTCGCATCAGGAAGAACTGGCTGTTGGCGCTGTTGGGCGCGTCATCGCGCGCCATGCCAGCCACGCCCGGGCAATAGGTGCCCCAGCCATGCACCCTGCCGTCGGCGGTCGTCGGCATCAGGGCCGTCGGCTGGGTCTGGATCGGCAGACTGTTCATGAAGCCCAGCATCGACCCGGCCGGCTCGGCGACGGGCGTGAACGGCGTCTCCGGGCCTCGCCGAAAGGTGAACTCGGCCGTCAAGTCGGGATAGGGGCTCTGGCCCTCGCCGTTGCCCAGCGGATCGCCCGTCTGGGCCATGAACAGGTCGATCACACGGTGAAACACGATACCGTCGAAAAACGCCCGGCGGGCCAGCACCCGCATCCTTTCGACGTGCAGCGGAGCAGCCTCAGGCGCCATCTCCACCAGGATGCGGCCCCGGTTGGTATCGATGACCAGCAGGTTCTCCGGCGAGACCGTGCGCCAGTCCGACACAGCCGGTGCAGCCGTGGTCGTGGGCATCGCGTCCTGGGCCAGAACGGGTCCCGACAGCGTGGCCGCAAACAGGCCGACGGCGATCGCTCGGATCATGCTCATGCTCCAGTGATCTCCACGACCGGCTGGAGGTCGCAGATGCTGAACTGACGGCCGCGGGCCGTGCGGGTCTCCGCGGCATGGGCCTGGTAGACGGCAGAACGGGCATCGAGCACACGGGCGACCGGCCGCTCACCCTCCGGCAAGGCGGAGGCCGTGCGCACGCGCGTCATGGTATCGGGGTTCTCGGTGACCCGGCCATCCTCGGCCTCAGGCCCGGCCTTGAGCGACTGGACGACATCGAGCCCCTGAAGGATACGGCCGAATGCCGTGTACTGCCCGTTCAGGACGGCATTGGGTGCCATCATGAGGAAGAACTGGCTGTTGGCGCTGTTCGGGTCGCCCGATCGCGCCATGCCCAGCACGCCGGTACAAAACAGGCCTGACGCATCCACCCTGAAATCGGCCGTCACCATCATCTGGGCGTCAGGCTGCGTCTGGACCGGCAGGCTGCCGACCATTCCGACCAGTCCGCCGGCCGCGCCCCCCTCGATCGCTGCGAAGCCCGCGTCCCGACCCCGACGGAAGGTGAACTCGGCGACAACGTCGGCCAGCTCTGACCCCCCTGCCCCGGTGCCCAGTGGATCTCCGGTCTGGGCCATGAAGCCGGTCAGAACCCGGTGAAACTTGTGGCCATCGTAGAAGCCCTGGTCAGCCAACGTCCGGATGCGCTCCGCGTGACGCGGCGCTGCACGTGGCTCCATTTCGACCAGGATGCGGCCCTTGGAGGTGT
>JADCBH010000140.1 GCA_020253595.1 Brevundimonas sp. | reverse complement strand
GCCGGAGGCGTCAGTAGCGGCAAGGCTCTAACAGGGCCGTTGGTCCCCGGTCAGTCGCGTCCGAACGACGCGGGGCCGTCCGCTTCCGATCAGACCAACCGCGCGGAGCGTCGAAGCTTTCGCGAAACGGTATTCCATTGTCATCCCGGCGAAAGCCGGGACGCTCCGCCCGCCCTTCCCACCTCGCCGGATGCCGGCGAGGGCGCCTGCGCATGGGGTCTGCAAAAAGCCGTGACTGGACGCGCCTTCAAATCCGGCCATGATTGCCTATCTGATCCATCGACTCCCCGACGGACCGAGAATGGCGACGCGAAGACCAGGCGAACAGGGCGCAGGCGGCATCGGTGCCGCTACCGTCACCGAGACGAAGCCCAAGCTTCAGAAGCCCTCGCTCTATCGGGTGCTGATCCTCAACGACGACTACACACCAATGGAGTTCGTCGTTTACGTACTGGAGCGGTTCTTCCAGAAGAGCCGCGAGGACGCGACCCGCATCATGCTGCATGTGCACCAGCATGGCGTCGGGGTCTGCGGCGTCTACACCTACGAAGTGGCCGAGACGAAGGTCGCCCAGGTGGTGGAAACCGCGCGGCGTCACCAGCACCCCCTTCAATGCACGATGGAAAAGGACTGAGAGGAACCTCCCCATGCCCTCGTTTTCGCGTCCTCTCGAAGAGACCCTTCACCGCGCCGTCAGCTATGCCAACGAGCGCCGGCACGAGTATGCTACCCTTGAACACCTGCTACTGGCCCTGGTGGATGACCCCGATGCCGGGGCCGTCATGAAGGCCTGCAACGTCGACCTGACGGCGCTCAAGACCGCGCTGACCCTTTATGTCGACACCGATCTCGCCGCGCTCGCCACATCGGACGGCGAGGACGCCAAGCCCACCGCAGGCTTCCAGCGCGTGATCCAGCGCGCGGTGATCCACGTCCAGAGTTCGGGCCGCGAAGAAGTGTCGGGTGCCAATGTTCTGGTGGCCATCTTCTCCGAGCGCGAGAGCCACGCCGCCTACTTCCTGCAGGAGCAGGACATGACCCGCTACGACGCGGTCAACTTCATCGCCCACGGCATCGCCAAGAAGGCAGGCACCGGCGAAACGCGCCCCGCCAAGGCCGCCAGTCAGTCGCCGGAGGAGGCCGAGGACGCCGCCGCCGTCAAGTCGGGCGGAGAGGCGCTGGAGGCCTACTGCGTCGACCTCAACGAGAAGTCGCGCAATGGCAAGGTCGATCCCCTGATCGGTCGCATGGCAGAGGTCGAGCGCTCCATCCAGATCCTGTGCCGCCGCACAAAGAACAACCCCCTGCTGGTCGGCGAGCCCGGCGTCGGCAAGACCGCCATTGCCGAAGGTCTGGCCCGCAAGATCGTCAATGGCGAGGTGCCGGACGTGCTCAAGGGCGCGACCATCTACTCGCTCGACATGGGCGCGCTGCTGGCCGGGACCCGCTATCGCGGCGACTTTGAGGAGCGGCTGAAGCAGGTCGTCAAGGAACTCGAGAACCACGAAGACGCCATCCTGTTCATCGACGAGATCCACACGGTGATCGGGGCCGGTGCGACCTCGGGCGGGGCCATGGATGCGTCCAATCTGTTGAAGCCCGCTCTGGCGTCCGGCAGCCTGCGCTGCATGGGCTCGACCACCTACAAGGAGTACCGGCAGCACTTTGAGAAGGACCGGGCTCTGGTTCGCCGGTTCCAGAAGATCGACGTCAACGAGCCGACGGTCGAGGACACGGTGAAGATCCTCAAGGGGCTGAAGAGCTCCTACGAGAGCCACCACAAGCTGCGCTATACCGACGCGGCGATCCGCTCGGCGGTCGAGCTGTCGGCGCGCTACATGACCGACCGCAAGCTGCCCGATAAAGCCATCGACGTCATCGACGAGGCGGGGGCCAGCCAGATGCTGGTCGCCGAGTCCAAGCGCAAGAAGGTGATCGGTCAGAAGGAAGTCGAGGCCGTCATCGCCAAGATGGCCCGCATCCCGCCGAAGTCGGTCTCCAAGTCCGATACCGAGAGCCTGAAGGCCCTGAAGGACGACCTCAACCGCGCCGTCTTCGGCCAGGATGCGGCGATCGATCAGGTGTCATCTGCGATGAAGCTGGCCCGCGCCGGCCTGCGCGATCCGCAAAAGCCGATTGGTGCCTTCCTGTTCTCGGGCCCGACGGGTGTCGGCAAGACCGAGGTGGCCAAGCAACTGGCGGCGACGCTCGGCATCGAGATGCTGCGCTTCGACATGTCGGAATACATGGAGCGCCACACCGTCAGCCGCCTGATCGGAGCTCCTCCGGGCTATGTTGGCCATGACCAGGGCGGGCTTCTGACCGACGCGGTGGACCAGCATCCTCATGCCGTCGTCCTGCTGGACGAGATCGAGAAGGCCCACCCCGACGTCTACAACATCCTGCTCCAGGTGATGGACAACGGGATGCTGACGGACGCTGTCGGCAAGAAGGTCGATTTCAGGAACACCGTCCTGATCATGACCACCAACGCCGGAGCCGCCGACAACGCCCGGGCGTCCATCGGTTTCGGTCGCGGCAAGGTCGAGGGCGAGGACGACAAGGCCATCCAGCGCCTGTTCGCGCCGGAGTTCCGCAACCGTCTCGACGCCATTGTCGCGTTCAAGGCGCTGGATTCCGAGACCATCCGCCAGGTGGTGACCAAGTTCGTTCTGCAGCTGGAAGCCCAGCTCGCG
>JADCBH010000014.1 GCA_020253595.1 Brevundimonas sp. | reverse complement strand
GGCCGGATCGTCCGAGCCATAGATGCGACGGCAGGAATAGGTGCCGAAATTGTTCACCGAAACCGGCGTGGAGCCATAGGCGGCCTGGGCGGCGGGCCTCAGAACCTGCCGGTCCCAGATCACATAGCGCACCGCCAGCGGGCACTGCATGGCCAGATTGCCGGGGCTGAGCGGGGTCACGGCACCCCCGGTGATGACCACCGCGTTCCTGACCTGACAGAAGTCGCCGCCATCGATGTCCTCGGCGCGGCGAACCTCGACGCCCGCTTCTCTCAGGGTCTGGATGCAGGCGGCGGTGACGGCCTCGACCTCTTCGTCCGGGGCGGAGAAGGAGACGGCGAAATCGGCCACCTGGGCCGCCGTCGCCTGGCCGATCGGACGGTTCAGATCCAGCGGTTTCCACGGCAGGTCCTGGGGCGGGGCAAAGGCGTTCAGCAAGGCAAAGCCCGCGCACAGCGCCAGCCCCACCTCCCACAGCAGGTTCCAGAAATCGGCGAAGTCGCGCTTCATGCCCCTTGAGCATGAAGCGCGGCGGTCTGATCCGCCAGCGTCAACCGCTCAGCCCGCCTGGATCAGACCCGGGATCAACTGGCGGCAGGCCAGGGCCCCGGCCATGCCGTCGTTCGACGCCGCGACGAAGGCCCGCCCCGCCCCCGGCGCGACCCAGGCCGACAGATACCACATCGTATTGGAGCCATCGTGGGTCAGGGCCGGGCCGCCAGCCCAGGGCTGGCCATCCACGATGCCCCAACCACCGCCATAGGCGGGCCGACCCGAGCCAACCGGTCGCGTCAGGACCGACAGCGTTTCGGCCGACAGGACCTCGCCGCCCCCGTTCAGGAACAGGACGAGGAAGCGGGCATAGTCCTGAAGCGTCATGTGCGCTGTGCCCGCCGGCCCGAGCGCGAGGGGATTGTCGGATACCCCCGCAGGATCGATGGCCACGCCGCCGCTGTGGCCCCACGGCTGGTCACCCACCGGCGCGCCGAACCCGCCGCTCGTGATGCCGAGCGGGGCGAACAGTTCGGACCGCAGGACGTCTTCCCAGGCCTGTCCCGTGATCCGCTCGATCATCGCGCCCAGGAGGATGTAGTTGGCGTTGCCATAGGCGAAGGTTCCCGGCGTTCCGGCGGGCGGAACCGCCAGAATCGTCTCGACGAGGGCCCGGCGCTGTTCGGGCAGGCCGCGGGGATCGGCGCGCGCCCTCATCAGCCAGGACGGGCCCATCGCCGTCTGGTCCGACAGACCCGCGACATGGCCCATGACGGCGGTCACAGGCGTGTCGCGCCAGGCGTCATGCAGGGCCACATCCGACAGAACCTGAGACAGGGTTGCGGACCAGCTGGCCCGGCCCTGATCGACCAGACGGCCATAGAGGGCGGCCGTCATGGCCTTGGTGTTGGAGCCGAGATGCCACAGGTCATCGGGGCTGACGGTGTCGGCCGAACCCGCCCGGCGCAGGCCCCGGGCTCCGACCCACAGCGGCCCCTCGCGTCCCACCACCATGCCCGCCAGAGCGGGCGGCGCGCCGGGGCCGGAGGCGATCCGGTCGAGGGCCGCGTCCCAGCCGCCTGCGTCGGCGCAGGCCGGCGATACCCCGAGGGCGGCGAAGGCGGCCGTCGCGGCCAGCATGTCTCTGCGTGTCGTCATGCCCCGATCCTGATCGATCCCGCTCGACGCGCCAACGGATAAGTCGCAACCTGATCCCGGAAAAGGGAGACGCCTCATGGGCAAGAAGGACGACTACGAGGCCGAGCTGGAGGCGCTCCAGATCGAGCTGGTCGAAACCCAGCACTGGTGGATCGAGCAGGGCAAGAAGCTGGTCATCGTCTTCGAAGGCCGCGACAGCGCCGGCAAGGACGGGGCGATCAAGCGCATCACCGAATACGCCTCGCCGCGCCAGACCCGCGTCGTCGCCCTGCCCAAGCCGACCGAGCGCGAGACGACCCAGTGGTACTTCCAGCGCTATGCCCCCCACCTGCCGGCGGCGGGCGAATGGGTGCTGTTCAACCGGTCCTGGTACAACCGGGCGGGCGTTGAGCCGGTGATGGGCTTCTGCACGCCGGAGCAGCACGCGCAGTTCCTGGAGGACGCCCCGCGCTTCGAGAAGATGCTGACCGGGTCGGGCGTGCACCTGATCAAGCTCTGGCTGGACATCTCCAAGACCGAACAGGCCAAGCGTATCGCCGAGCGGATGACCGATCCCCTGAAGCGCTTCAAGGTCTCACCACTGGACGCCGAGGCGCAGAAGCGGTGGGACGCCTATTCCGCCGCGCGCGACCGCATGCTGACCGAGTCACATTCCAAGGCCGGCCCGTGGACCATCGTGGCCACCGACGACAAGAAGGCCGCCCGGCTGAACATCATCCGCCACATCCTGACCGAGCTGAAGCGGCCGGGATCGAAGGTGAAGCGGCCGGACCGCGACATCGTCTTCGTCGCCGACGACCACCAGGGGCGGCTTAATCCCTGATCGAGCTCAGTCCGCGCCAAGCTCCTCGACCAGACGCTGCATGCCGTAGACGTCGCGCAATGCCGTGGTCACCGCGCCGGTCGTGACGATGACGCTGCGGTTCACATCGCGGTCGTAGCCGTAGGCGTTCCGCTGGGTCAGGACGGTGGAGTCGAAGTTGGCTCCCACGATCTCGCCCGCTTCATTGACCACCGGAGAGCCCGACGATCCGCCGATGGTGTCGGACGACACCGTCATGTTCAGCACCGTGTCGCCGTCGATGGTTGCGCGCGCGGCCAGAAGCTTGGGCGCCACGTCGAAGGGTGCGGCCCCGGTTGCCCGGTCCCACAGGCCGTCGAAGGTGGTGAAGCCGTTGAACCTCTGGCCCGGAACATCGGAGCCCTCGATCAGGCCGTAGGTCAGGCGCAGGGTGCCGGTCGCATCGGGATAGACGCTGTCGCCATAGGCGGCGAAGCGGGCGGCGGCGAGGCGTTCGGACGCCTGTTCGGTCGGGGCCTGGACACGGGCCTCCCACTCCGAACGGACACCCCGGGTCACATCCTGGATCGACAGCATCCACTGGATCAGGGGGTCATCGGACGCCTGTATGGCCTCCAGTCCGCCATCCCAAAGCGCGCGGCGGACGGCCGGATCGGCCAGCGTCGAACCCTCGACCAGACGCGCCGACAGTCCTTCGGGAGCCTCTGCCCCCAGCAGGGTGCGCACGCGCGGATCGTCGACGGTCAGCCACTCGCGGGTCTTGGACAGCCACCATTCCATGCGGACCTGTTCCAGCTCCGGATAGACCGGACGCTGGGCCATCAGGCCGTTCTCGACCTGGCCCAGACGGGCGTCGCCAAACTCGGGCAGACGCTCGGCGGACGGCCTGGCCCGCTCCTGGGCCGCGCGAACCAGGGTGCGGGCGTAGGCGAACAGGACCGAGCCGCCGCCCGGTGCGGTGGTCCCCACGCCCGTCCCGCCTTCCAGCAGGGCCATGGGGACATAGAGCTCGCGCACCGACGGCTGCACGGCGGACAGGGCACCCCAGGGATCGGCGGCGGCCGAAGCGATGGCGGTGTCGGCGGCGACGCGGGCACGGAAGTCGGCCTCGGCTTCGGCGCGGCGGCTCATGAAGCCGGCGTCGGTCAGGGCGCGCATGCGGCCCAGCCCGCGCTTGTAGGTGTTCTCCAGCCCCACGATCGGGTCCATGGCCATGAAGGCGTTCTGCTCGCTCTCGGCAGCAAAACGAACCAGCCGCCCGCGCAGTTCAGACGCGATCAGCTGGTCCAGCGGCAGGACGACATCGCGGACGGTCGCCAGCTGGTCCTGGGTCAGCAGGCGCTGGGTCGCGCCCGGGCTGCCGGAGACGAAGACGGGCGTGCCGGTGACGGGCCGGTCGTCGTTCCAGACGAAGTGGGTCGGCGTCGCGACCGGCTGACCGTTCTCGTAAAGCCGGATCAGGGCCGCATCGATGGAGAAGCGCGGGAAGGAGAAGTTGTCCAGATCCCCGCCGAAGGTCGCCGCACGGTCTTCGGGCGCCCAGGCCAGACGCACGTCGGTGTAGCGCTTGTAGGCATAGAGCTTGAACTGGCCGCCGCGATACAGGCTGACGACCTGGCAGCGGCGGTCGGCCGCACCCTGGCAGGCTTCCTGCTCGATGCGGCCGATCTCGGCGTCGCGGGCGCGGGTGAAGGCCTGACCCGTCAGCCCGGCGCCCGCCGCCTTCACCCGATCGGTGACATCGGTGATGTCGGTCAGGATCTCGGCCGAGCCGCCGGGGCAGCGAAGCTCCTCTTCCCGGGTGCGTGGCGTGAAGCCGGTGGCGGCATAGTTCACGTCCGGCGTCGACAGGTTTGCCACGCAGGTCGCGACGCAGTGGTTGTTGGTCAGAACCAGACCAGCGTTCGACACGATCCCGGCCGAGCACCCCCCGAACCGCACCGAGCTCAGCCGCACCCGGTCCAGCCAGGCCTGATCGATGTTCGTGCCCAGCGTCTGGTTCGCCCGCGCGATCGGGAAGTTGTCGAACGTCCACATGCCCTCTTCGGCCGAAGCGGCCGTGGCGGACAGGGCGAGGGCGGCGGTGGTGGCGAGAAGCAGATGACGCATGGGGGGCTCCGGACAGGTGTCTCCTCCCTGTCGCGCAGCGATGGGGAGGTGGCTCGGAGCGCAGCGTAGAGACGGAGGGGTTCTTTCTCAACGCGGCGATATCGCCTGCGCGACGAGAACCCCTCCACCGCTTCGCGGTCCCCCTCCCCATCGCCCGAGCGGGCGACGGGGAGGAGACGGGATCACTCGACCCCGAGTTCCTCCAGCAGGCGGGGCTGCTGGTAGACGTTGCGGAGCGCCTCGGTGATGGCGGCGGTCGAGACCGTCACCGTGCGGTTCAGGGCCGCGTCGTAGCCGAAGGCACCGCCCAGCGAGTGGATGTTGCCGGCGAACGCCGCGCCGACCACCTCGCCGTCGGCGTTGATCACGGGCGAGCCCGAGTTGCCGCCGATGATGTCGTTGGTCGAGCTGAAGTTATAGACGACATCCTTGTTCACCCGGTCCTCGGCCGCCGCGAAGGCTTCGGCCAGGACGAAGGGGTGCGATCCCGTCGCGCGCTCGTACAGGCCGCCGATGGTGGTGAAGGGCTCGACCTCGGTCCCGCGATAGGTCCAGCCCTCGACCGCGCCATAGGACAGACGCAGCGAGAAGGTCGCGTCGGGATACTGGTTGGTGCCATAGGCGGCGAAGCGGGCCTGGGCGATGCGCTCGGCGGCGCGGGCGGTCGGGCCCGACACGCCGGACTCCCACTGGGCGCGCAGCAGCTGGGCCGCGTCGTCGTTGCGCATCACGAACTCGATCAGGGGATCGCCCGAGGCCGCCAGCTGTTCCGGCGTCATGGCCAGAAGTTCGGCACGGCGGGCGGGGTCGGCCAGACCGGTGCCCGACACCAGACGGTCGGCGAGCGCCTCGGGGCTCTCGCGACCCAGCAGACGTTGGACGTCGGCGTTGTCGACGGTCAGGTACTCGCGCGTCTTGGACAGCCAGAAGGACAGGTAGATCTCCTCCAGATCGGCCTCGATCGGCGTCACGGCCGCCAGGCGGCGGCCCAGTGCGGCGATGTCAGCGTCGGAGTTGCCCGGACGGCGCTGTTCGACCGGCTTGGCGCGCTCCTTGGAGGCCCGGACGATGGCGCGGGCATAGCTATAGAGAAGCGAGCGCTGGCCGGCGGCGGCTTCCAGCTGGCGGAAGGGAATGAACAGGTCGGCGGCGCGATCCTCGATCGCGGTCAGTTCGCCCCACGGATCGCCGATGCGCTCAGCCAGCGCCGGATCGGCGGCGACGCGGGCGCGCAGATCGGCCTCTTCCTCGCGCTTGCGACCCAGGAACTCGGGGTCGAGCAGGGCCTGCTGCTGGCCGAAGGTAGCCTTGAAGGTGTTCTCGATGCCGAAGATCGGATCGACGGTGATCCGGGCGGCCTCTTCGCCGGTGAAGGCGTACTGCTGCAGACGGCCGCGCAGCTCAGACAGCTGGATGAGGGTCGTCGGCTGGACCTGGTCGCGGATACGCTCCAGCTGGCTCATGCTGAGCAGACGCGAGGTGGAGCCCGGGTTGCCGGCGACGAAGACGGGGTCGCCCTCTTCAGGGACCTCGGTGGTCCAGGTCAGGTGGTCGGGGGTCTCGACCGGCTGGCCGTTCTCGTAGAGGCGCAGGAAGGCGAAATCGAGCGCGAAGCGGGGGAAGTTGAAGTTGTCCGGGTCGCCACCGAAGAAGGCCGCCTGGAACTCCGGCGCGAAGGCGAGGCGCACGTCCTCATAGCGGCGGAACTCATAGAGGGCGAAACGGCCGCCGCGATAGAAGCTGATCACCTGGCAGTTGCGGGTCCGGTCATCGCCGCAGGCCTCGCGCTGGATCGCCTGCTGGGCGGCGCCGCGCGCCTGGACGAAGGCCGCACCTTCCAGGCCTTCGCCTGCCGCCAGGATGCGGTCGGTGACGTCGGTGATGTTGGTCAGGATCTCGGCCGTCTGGCCCGCGCACTGGCGTTCCTCTTCACGACCGGTGGGGCGGAAGCCGTTGGCGACGAAGTCGTTCTGGGCATCGGACAGGTCCTGCACGCACGAGACCACGCAGTGGTGGTTGGTCAGGACCAGGCCATTGGGCGACACCACCGAGGCCGAGCAGCCCTGGATCCGGACGGCGGCGTTGCGCACCCGGTCCAGCCAGGCCTGATCGATGCGGGTGCCGTATTTGTCGTTGACCGTCTGGATCGGGAAGTTGTCGAACGTCCACATCCCTTCGTCGGCCATCGCCGGATTGGCGGCGAACGACAGGGCGGCGAGCGAGGCGAAAAGGCCAAGACGGCGAAGCGACATGCGGGGGATCTCCGGTGAAGCGGTCTGGTGTTACATCGTAACTAGACGCAGGGCTGCCCTTGGGGCAAGCGCGGCATCTCTGAGCGCCTCCCTTACAGGGTCAAGCGTCGCCATATCGATCACAAGCGTCCTTACCCCGATTTAACTTGGAGAGAACGGCGTCGGGCGTCAGATACGCGACAGGTCAGGGACACATCCGTCACATCATGTCGCTTGCGCTTTCCACGCTGCTTTTCGAGTGGCGCCGATATATGGCCGCCGTCATGGCGCTGGCCCTGTCAGGCTTGCTGGTGCTGGGCATGGCCGGCGTGTTCATCGGCATCGGCAAAGGCTTCATGGCGACTATTGAACGCTCCAGCGCTGACGTCTTCGTCCTGCAGCCGGGAGCCAGGAGCATCATTGGCGGACCCTCGGGCGTGCCGCGCCGCTTCATACCGATGGTCTACAACCATCCTGACGTGGTCGAGGTGATGCCGCTGGACGGTTCCGGCGGGAGTTTCCAATCGCTGCAGGAAGTCGATCCGACCAAGTCGGCCGCTGACCGGGCACGGGAGGGCGCGCCGAGGCAGAACTTCGTGCAGGCCTCCATCATCGACACGACGCCGGGAGCGGTGACCATACCTACGGATTACTCACCCGCCTTGGTCGAGGCACTTCGGCAACCCTACACCGTCGCCATCGACGAGACGGCCGTGAAGTCGCTGGGCGTCAAACTCGGCGACAAGGCGCTCTACAATGGACGGACAGTCACAGTCGTCGGCATCCTGCGCGGCTACCCGAACATGATGCAGCAGACCGTCGTGATGTCTCGCGACACCCTGCGCATGGTCGGTCAGGCCGACACCGGGCCGCGCGTCGGACCTCTCATGGTCAAGATCCGAAACCCCGCTGACGCCGAGCGAGTTGTCGCCGACTTGAATGCGGCGGGTGGCGGGCAGTGGAAGGCCTGGACCCGTGACGAGCTGGCCGCCGCCAACCAGGGTGCCATGTTCGACGAGGGACCACTGATCATCATCCTGGGCGGGGTGACTTTCGTGGGCATCGTCATCGGCGTGGCCATTACGTGGCAGACGCTCAGAGGCGCGATCATGGCCAACATCAAGGAGTTTGCCTCACTGCGGGCGCTGGGTGTGGGCATGGGGTCGCTCAGGTGGATCGTCGTGGAACTCAGCTTCTGGGTCGGTGTGGTTGGCGTCGCGGCAGCCGTTCTGCTGACATGGCTTGTCGCGCTATTCGCGGCGTCGCAAGGCGTACTGATTGCGCTGCAACCGGATGCCATCATGATGGTCGGCGGTGGCCTGATCGCAATCGCCATGGTGTCAGGCATGTTGTCCCTCGGCGTCCTCAAGAACAGCCAGCCTGCGGACCTGCTGCGATGAGCCATCACACCACCGCGCACGGCAAACACGGCGACTACGCCATCGAGGCCAAGGGTCTGCGCAAGCGCTTCAAGTCCGGCAAGGGCTTTGTCGAGGTGCTGAAGGGCGTCGACTTTGACGCGCGCCACGGCGACCTGACCATGGTCATGGGACCGTCCGGTTCGGGCAAGTCGACGCTGATCGCGGCGCTGTCGGGCCTGCTGCGGCCCGAGGAAGGCCGTGTCGATGCCCTGGACGTCGATGACCTGTGGAAGCTGTCGTCGGGCAAGATCGACAAGTTCCGGCTGGATCACTGCGGCTTCATCTTCCAGGGCTTCAACCTGTTCCCGGCCCTGACCGCCCTGCAACAGGTCCAGACCGTTCTGAAGTTCCAGGGCCTGTCGCCTGATGCCGCGAAGAAGCGCGCGACGCTGGCTCTGGAAGAGGTCGGCCTGAAGCCCCGTCTGCATCAGCGGCCATCGGCCCTGTCGGGCGGCGAAAAGCAGCGCGTCGCCATCGCCCGCGCCCTGGCCAAGGACCCGCAGATCCTGTTCGCCGACGAACCGACCTCGGCGCTGGACGGCGAGAACGGCCAGATCGTCATCCGCCTGCTGCGCCGCGCGGCATCCGAACACGGTGCCGCCGTGATCTGCGTGACCCACGACCCGCGCCTGGAGGAATGGGCCGACCGCGTCATCAAGATCGAGGACGGCATCATCATCTCCGATGAGCGCCGCACGCCCAATCCGAACGCCACCCTGGCGTCCCATCACTGAAGACCCCTTAGGATTCTCAACGCATGCCCGGCTTCCTGAAAAACAAATGGGTCTGGATCGGCGTCCTGCTGATCATCGTGATCGTCGCCGGCTTCCTGTTCATGCAGGGCCAGGGCGCGGCCAAGAAGGCGGACGCCGAAAAGGCCGAGGCCGAGCGCGTCGAGAGCCCCTATGCGGCCATCGCGAACGGCAAGATCGACATCGAGGGTGGCATCATCCAGATCGCGGCGCGCCGCGGCGGCGTCATCCGTGAAGTCTATGTGCAGGAAGGCGACACCGTCACCGCCGGCCAGATCCTGGCGCGTCAGGAGGACGATGAGCCCCGTCTGGCGCTGCAGACCGCTGAGGCCAACCTGGCGGCGGCCGAGGCCCAACTGCGCCTGATCAACGTCGACATCCGCACCGCCCAGCGCGAGTTCGACCGGCTGGAACGGCTGGTCGCCACCAACTTCGTCGCCGGCCAGCGTCTGGATCAGGCGCGCGACGCCATCGCCACCGCCCAGGCACGGCTGGGGGCCCAGCAGGCCGACGTCCAGACCGCCCGCGCCCGTCGCGACGAGGCCGCGTTCAACGTCGAACTGACGGTCATCCGCTCGCCCGCCAATGGCCGGATCGTGCGCCGTTACGCCAACCCGGGTTCGGGTGCCTCGACGCTGCAGGTGTCCAACCTGTTCGACCTGGAACCCGACGCCCCCCGTATCGCGCGCGCCGAGATCGTCGAGAGCGACATCCCCAACGTCAGCACCGGCCAGGCCGTGGAGATCACGCCCGAGGGCGACCCGGATACCGTCTATGTCGGCTCGGTGCTGCGCCGCGCCGCCGTCTTCGGGGCCCGCAAGCTGGCCTCGGACGATCCGTCCCAGCGGTCGGACGAACGCGTCATCGAGGTGGTCGTGACCGCCGGCGACGCGCCCCTGCTGATCGGTCAGCGCGTGCTGGTCAAGTTCATGAAGCCGGGCGAGACCGCCGGTGCCGCGCGAGCCCCCAGCGTCGGCGTTCCCGCCACGCGGTCGATGCAGACGCCGCAGCCGCGGACCTGATCCGGAGGCCGGAGCGGCACCCCCGCTCCGGCCGCGACATATAAAGACATCCTTATATGTTCCTTGCCCCCGCCCCCGGCGCGGGCTATAGGCGCGCGCAAATCGCCCCTATCAGGATCGCCCTCATGACCGACTACATCGTCCGCGACATCTCGCTTGCCGGCTTCGGCAACAAGGAGATCGCCATCGCCGAGACCGAAATGCCGGGCCTGATGGCGCTGCGTGACGAGTTCGGATCGGCCCAGCCCCTGAAGGGCGCGCGGATCGCCGGCTCGCTGCACATGACGATCCAGACGGCGGTGCTGATCCAGACGCTGGAAGCCCTGGGCGCTGATGTCCGCTGGGCGTCGTGCAACATCTTCTCGACCCAGGACCACGCCGCGGCCGCCATCGCCGCCGCCGGCACGCCGGTGTTCGCCACCAAGGGCGAGACGCTGGAAGAGTACTGGGACTATGCCCACAAGATCTTCGAATGGGCCGACGGCGGCTATCCCAACCTGATCCTCGACGACGGCGGCGACGCCACCCTGCTGTGCGTGCTCGGTCCCAAGGCCGAGAAGGACCCCTCGGTCCTGAACAACCCGCAGAACGAGGAAGAAGAAGCCCTCTACAAGGTCATGAAGCGCTATCTGGCCGAAAAGCCGGGCTTCTATTCGGCGATCCGCGACGCCATCGGCGGCGTGTCGGAAGAGACGACCACGGGCGTGCACCGCCTGTACCAGATGGCCGAGCGCGGCGACCTGCCCTTCCCCGCCATCAACGTCAACGACAGCGTCACCAAGTCCAAGTTCGACAACCTGTACGGCTGCCGTGAATCCCTGGTCGACGCGATCCGTCGCGGCACCGACGTCATGCTGTCGGGCAAGGTCGCGGTGGTGTGCGGCTACGGCGACGTCGGCAAGGGCTCGGCCGCGAGCTTGCGCCAGGGCGGCGCCCGCGTGGTCGTCACCGAGATCGACCCGATCTGCGCCCTGCAGGCCGCCATGGAAGGCTATGAGGTCCAGACCCTGGAAGACGTCCAGGACAAGGCCGACATCTTCGTCACCGCCACCGGCAACAAGGACGTCATCACCGTCGACCACATGCGGGCGATGAAGAACAACGCCATCGTCTGCAACATCGGCCACTTCGATTCCGAGATTCAGGTCGCGGGCCTGAAGAACTTCAAGTGGGACGAGATCAAGCCGCAGGTCCACCACATCGAGTTCCCGGACGGCAAGAAGATCATCCTGCTGTCGGAAGGCCGTCTGGTGAACCTGGGCAACGCCACGGGCCACCCGTCGTTCGTGATGTCGGCGTCCTTCACCAACCAGGTGCTGGCCCAGATCGAGCTGTGGACCAACGCGTCCAAGTACGAAAACCAGGTCTACACCCTGCCCAAGCACCTCGATGAGAAGGTCGCCATGCTGCACCTGGGCAAGCTGGGCGCGAAGCTGACGACCCTGTCCAAGGACCAGGCCGACTACATCTCGGTCCCCGCCCAGGGCCCGTTCAAGCCGGACCACTACCGCTACTAAGGCGATCAGCCCTCGCTGCGTCGTGCGGCGAGGGCGTTCACCCGGGTTGACGGCGACTTCCAATACCCGGTTATATACCTCGATATGCATTTCGAGGGACGCGCATGGACATCCTCAGGGACCGGCCTCACCTGTTTCTGGGCAGCCGCCTGAAGCGGCTGGGCGAGCGGATGCAGTCCGACGTCGCGGTCCTGATCGAGCGCGCGGGCCTGCCCGTGCAGCCCGCCCAGTATCCGATCCTGGCGGCGCTCGAGGCCACGGGTCCGCTCTCTGTCAGAGCCATCGTGGAGGCCACTGGCGTCAGCCAGCCGGGCGTCACCCGAGCCCTCGCCAAACTGGTTGAAGCCGGTCTGGTCGAGGACGGCCCCGCGGACGCGGATCGCCGCCGCCGCACGGTCCGGCTTTCCGTCAAGGGCAGCGAGGTCGTCGCCCGCTCGAGGGCCGAGATCTGGCCGGCCGTCGAAGCCAGCGTCAGGGCCCTGTGCGCCACTCTGGACGGCCCGCTCGTCAAGCAGCTGGACGCCATCGAACGTTCGCTGGACGAAGAGCCGCTACACCAGCGCGCCGCGGCCTCGCGACCCGGTTCGACCGTCGAGATCCTGCCCTTCGCCCCGGAGCGAGCAAGGGACTTCCACGACATCAACGTCCAGTGGATCGAGGCGATGTTCGCGCTCGAGGCGACGGATCGCGAGGTTCTGGAAAACCCGCAAACCCACATCCTGTCACGCGGCGGCGACATCCTGTTCGCCAGCGTCGCCGGCCTGGGCGTCGTGGGCACCTGCGCCTTGCAGAAGACCGGCGTCGGTCAGTTCGAGCTGACCAAGATGGGCGTTCTGGAAACCGCGCGCGGCCACAAGGTGGGCGAGGCCCTGCTCCAGGCCGTTCTGGACCGCGCCCTCGGGATGAACGCGCGGGTGCTTTATCTGCTGACCAGCAAACGCTGCGAGGCCGCGATCCACCTGTATGAAAAACTCGGATTCCGGCACGACGCGGAAATCATGGAGCGGTTCGGCGCGCGCTATGAACGGTGCGACGTCGCCATGCGTCACCGGGATTTCTAGCGGGCTGTGCAGACCCCGTTCGGCGCGCCGATAACCGACGCCCGAGCGCGTCTCACGCCGCGAGCGCCACGACGTCCGCGCGCTCTCGGCCTGACAGGCTGACTTCGAAATCGGCCAGAAGGTCGAGGAACTCTTCGGGCGTGAGCCGCGGCTTTCCAGACGCAGTGCGGAAACGCCAGAAGCTGACGATGTGCTGAACCGCGCCCAGTCGCTCCCCCAGTCGCGCGAACAGAAGCGGTGCGTCCCTCAGGAAGTCCCGGAACCGGCTCGGGTCCCCCTGCTGTGTCATGGCGACGAAGGCCTCGTCATAGACCTTCAGCATGTCCGAGGCGGATTCACACGTCAGGATGATGCGGCGTTCCACCACCTCGCGCACGCGCTCGATGGCGATGGATTGCTCGGGGTCGAGACGACCGTAGGGCTTGGCGCGGCGGACACTGTCAAGAACCCCGCCGATATCGCCGATCACCGTCTGAAGCGACCATTTGTAGTAGAGGAAGCCCTTCCAACAGAAGACGCCCTCCTCATACTCCTGGGGGTCCAGCTGCAGGGTCGCGCCGAGCGAACTCATGTCTTCGCCCGGCGTGAAGGACATGATCTTGCCCGTCAGTCGCGAGACCGGGTTTTCCGCCGTCAGGTCCGCATCAGGGCCGAGGCTCAGATCGACCAGGGGCCGGATTTCCTCCGAGACGAACTCGGTCATGCGCGAGAGGTCGGCCTCGGTCAGATTGAAATAGCAGGGATCGGGCGCGAAGCCGTGGCGACGGAGCTGCTCGCGCAGCAGGAAGGGATCGAGCCCCGGCAGTTCGTCCATCAGCGCCAGCACCTGGCGGTCCGGGTGCGACGGTCCGATCCCGAAGGTCTCTTCCATCAGCCGGTCGTATCCGATCTCGTCGACAAAGCCGTACCGGCCACCGATCCGCAGATCGCCTCGATCGATCGGCAGGATGATCTTGGTGGCGACGTGACGGCGGACGCGGAAGCGATCGACCTCGTCGCGGCGCAGGCGGTGTTTCAGGATCAGGGCCCGGTTCAGCGACGGATGCCGGAACATCGGGGCGGCCTTCCAGCCGTCGGTGGCACCATGCTCGTCCCAGACGCGCAGCAGGTTGAGCACCCGCGCCGTCGACGCGGATTTCTTCAGGTTGGCGAGGTTTCGGACGGCGCGATCGGTCAAGCAGGGCACTCCAGAACGTCGCACTCTGAAGGCCAAAGGTTGAGATCGCGACGAGGAGAAGGGTTAGCCGGGCGTGAACGCCGCAGGTGCGCTCGCTGGCGCGTCTGCCCCGACCGGCCTAGATAGGCCCCATGAGCCTGTTCGACATTCTGATCCTGGTCGCCATCGGAGCGGTGACCCTCACGCTCGGCTTTGGCATCTACGCCCTGTTCCGGGGCGGCGAGTATGGCCGGTCGAACTCCAACAAGCTGATGCGCCTGCGGGTTGCCCTGCAAGGCGCGGCGATCCTGCTGCTGATGGCTGGCATGTGGTGGAAATCCACGCAGGGAGGCTGATCGCGTGGTCGTCCTGAACAAGATCTACACCCGCACGGGCGACGACGGCGACACGGGCCTGGCGTCCGGCGAACGGGTGTCCAAGAGCGATCCGCGCGTCGAGGCCTATGGCACGGTCGACGAGCTGAACGCCGCGATCGGCGTGGCTCGTCTGCATTCAGGCCAGAATGACCGCATCGACGCCATGCTGGGTCGCATCCAGAACGAGCTGTTCGATCTGGGCGCCGATCTGGCCACCCCGCTGGATCCGCCGCCGGCGTGGGAGGCGCTGCGCATGGTCGACAGCCAGGTCGACCGGCTGGAGGCCGAGATCGACTGGATGAACGAGAGCCTGAAGGCCCTGGACAGCTTCATCCTACCCGGCGGATCGGCCCTGTCGGCACACCTTCATCTGGCCCGCACCATCGCGCGCCGGGCCGAGCGCGAGGCCATCCGCCTGGTGGAGACCGGTGCCGCCGTCACGCCCCAGGCCCTGCGCTATCTGAACCGTCTTTCCGACCATCTGTTCGTCGCCGCGCGCCGCGCCAACGCCAACGGCGCGGGCGACGTGAAATGGGTCCCCGGCGGGACGAGATGAGCGTCTCCTCCCCGTCGCGCAGCGAGGGGGAGGAGGCACGCAGCGCAGCGGAGTGACGGAGGGGGCGACTCCGCCCGCAGAATCCGAAGCTGCCAGCCCCCACTCCAACCACCGAGTCGCCCCTCCGTCTCGCGGCTGATCGCCGCGATCCACCTCCCCATCGCCCTTCGGCGATGGGGAGGAGACACGCCCGGCACCCCACGCTAAACCCCGCGCCAAAGATAGAACTCCGAGGAAGCGTTCCCATGCGAAACATCGCTCACTTCGTCGACGGTGCCTCATTCACGGGCGCGTCGGGCCGGTTCGGCGACGTGTTCAATCCGAACACCGGCGAGGTGCAGGCACGCGTGCAGCTGGCGACCGAGGGCGAGGTCGATCGCGCCGTCCAGGCCGCGCAGGCCGCCTTTGAAGGGTGGTCCAGCACGAACCCGCAACGCCGCGCGCGGGT
This sequence comes from Brevundimonas sp., assembly GCA_020253595.1. Classification (GTDB taxonomy): domain Bacteria; phylum Pseudomonadota; class Alphaproteobacteria; order Caulobacterales; family Caulobacteraceae; genus Brevundimonas. Next base: position 7,061 of record JADCBH010000014.1, on the reverse strand, counting down.
GATGTTCGAGTTCAAGCGCCTGGTCGAGGCGAACATGAACGAGCTGGCCGAGATGCTGTCCTCCGAGCACGGCAAGGTCATCGCCGACGCCAAGGGCGACATCCAGCGCGGCCTGGAGGTCATCGAGTTCGCCTGCGGCATCCCCCACGCGCTCAAGGGCGAGTACACGCAAGGGGCCGGCCCCGGCATCGACGTCTATTCCATGCGTCAGCCGCTGGGCGTGGTGTCGGGCATCACCCCGTTCAACTTCCCGGCCATGATCCCGATGTGGATGTTCGGGGTGGCCATCGCGGTCGGCAACACCTTCGTGCTGAAGCCGTCCGAGCGCGATCCGTCGGTGCCGGTGCGTCTGGCCGAGCTGATGATGGAGGCGGGTGCTCCGGCCGGGGTGCTGAATGTCGTCCACGGCGACAAGGCGGCGGTCGACGCCATCCTGACCCACCCCCTGATCCATGCCGTCAGCTTCGTCGGCTCGTCCGACATCGCCCATTACGTCTACCAGATGGGCGCGGCCAACAATAAGCGCGTCCAGGCCATGGGCGGGGCCAAGAACCATGGCATCGTCCTGCCCGACGCCGACATGGACCAGGTGATCAAGGACCTGTCGGGCGCCGCCTTCGGCTCGGCGGGCGAGCGTTGCATGGCCCTGCCGGTCGTCGTGCCGGTGGGCCAGAAGACGGCGGACGAACTGCGCGAGCGCATGGTGGCCGAGATCGCCACGCTTCGTGTGGGCGTCTCGACCGACGCGGGCGCCCACTATGGCCCGGTCGTCACCGCCCAGCACAAGGCCCGGGTGGAGGGCTGGATCGACCAGGGGGTCAAGGACGGCGCCGAACTGGTCGTCGACGGCCGGGGCTTCTCGCTGCAGGGGCACGAGAACGGCTACTTCGTCGGCCCGTCGCTGTTCGACCACGTCACGCCGGACATGGCCTCCTACAAGGAAGAGATCTTCGGCCCCGTGCTGCAGATCGTGCGCGCCGCCAGCTTCGAGGAGGCGCTGGCCCTGCCCTCGAAGCACCAGTACGGCAACGGCGTGGCCATCTTCACCCAGAACGGGCGGGCGGCGCGGGACTTCGCCGCGCGGGTCAACGTCGGCATGGTGGGCATCAATGTGCCGATCCCGGTGCCGGTCGCCTATCACACCTTCGGCGGCTGGAAGCGCTCGGCGTTCGGCGACACCAACCAGCACGGCATGGAAGGCGTGAAGTTCTTCACCAAGGTCAAGACCGTCACCGCCCGCTGGCCTGACTCAGACCTGGAGCACGCCGACTCCAGCTTCGTCATCCCGACGATGCGGTGAGGCGGATGCGAGGTCGGGCCGCCTGTGGTAAAGTTAGACCATGACGGCTTTCGATCTCTGGCACGATCCCGACCAGCCCGCCCGCCGACGTCGACGCTTCACAGCCTCGGAGGTCGAAGCCATGTGCGAACAGGGCTTCTTCGACGACGGCCCGCGCTACGAACTTCTGGACGGAGAACTGATCGAGATGTCGGCGCAAGGCCCGTTGCATCGGCAGCTTGAAACCGAACTCCTGAACTGGGTCAGCCGGCGCCTTGGCGAGGACATCAAACTGGCGGTCGCCGGACCCTTCCGCCTGGGCGAGTTCGATGAGCCCGAACCTGACCTGTTCCTGTATCCGGCTGCGATGAATGTGAATGACGTGCGCGGGCCAGACGCCGACCTGGTGATCGAGGTTGCCAACACCAGCCTGCAACAGGACCTCGGACCGAAGGCCGGGTTGTACCAGTCTTATGGCGTTCGCCGGTATTGGGTCATGGATGTCGAGAAGCGCGTGACCTGGGTCCATCAGCTGGATGGTGATCGCTATGGCGCACCGCGAGGAGTCGCTTTTGCGGAGCCGCTTCAGGTTCCCGGCGTCGCGGAGCCGCTGGTCGTCGCTGACCTGATAAGCTGACCCGACTTCAGATCGTTCCCAGCGCCACGAAGGCCCGCGCCGCAGCGAAGTCCCCAGCCTCGAACTGGGCCGTGGCGACACTGCCGTCGCGGAACAGGAACTGGATCAGGAAGGGTTCGCGCGGATCCAGTTCAGCCAGGTCCGCCGCCCCCGCATCCGGGAAGCGCCAGACCTCGCCCTGGGTCCGGCCCTCGGTGAGCACGGACACCTCGGCGGACGTGGTCCCGGCCGACCAGACCGTGCGGCGCTGGGCCTCGGGCGGCAGGATGCCGACCCCGGCCGCCGTCAACCAGGGCCGGGAGGCAAGCGACGGATCGCGCATGACGATGCGGGCGGCGTAGGGCCGGGGCCGACCGACGAAGGACACCACGGCCGACAGGGCCTCATGCCCGGTCTCCTCCGCGACCAGGCCAAAGGTCACCGGCGAGGCCCCCGTCATCCCCGCCTGCATCAGCCGCCAGCGTGGCTCGACCGCGCGCAGGCGATTGGCGGTCCAGCTGGCCCGCGTGCCGGGAAAGTCCATGCGCGGCGTGCGCGCCCAGCCCTGGAAGGCGTCGGTCACACGGTCGCGGACGATGATCAGTTCGGGATTGCGGCACGAGACCTCGGCCGCCCGTACCCGGGCCCGGCGCGCGGTGGCGGTCAGATCGGCCTCGGTCGCCCCCGCCCGCAACGCCGCGCCGTGGGCCTGCAGCGTCGCGGCCGACAGAGCGCCTGCGACCGGGGCGGCGAACAGGCGGCACTTCTCATGCGCGGCCAGAACGAAGGCGCGGTCATAGTAGGTTCCGGTCACGGCCCAGCCGACGGCGGGCGCCAGCGCGCTCGTTGCGGCGACCACGGCCGTGATGGCGATCTTGCGGATTTGGCCTATCCTCATGGACCGACCCTAGACCGCAGGGCTTTGCGGTCCCGTTTCCGAGCAGGGTTAGCGATTTGCTTCTGAACTCAGACCTGTGGGTCTCGGCCCTGATCCGCCGCGCCGAAATCGAGGGAGCCAACGCGACGGTCGTGCGCCGGGGCGACGCCCGCGCAGGGACCGTGATCGTCAAGGCCTATGACACCTCGACCCGGCAGGCCCGCCTGTTCACCGAGGCGTTCGGACAGGACGGCGATCGCCTGTGGATCCAGCCGGTGAAGGGCAGCGAGAGCGAGCTGGACGCCTACATCGAGCGCCAGCGCGGCTACGATCCGGACATCTGGGTCGTCGAAGTCGAGGACCGCCAGGGGCGGCATTTCATCACGGAAAGGGTCGAGGGACGAGGGTCGAGGGACGAGGAATGAAGGGGTACCCGGACCTGAAAGTGTGGACGAAGGCCATGGACTTGGCTGCGCACGTCTATGCGCTATCCCCTGCGATGCCGAGAACCGAACAGTTCGGCATGACGAACCAGATGCAGCGCGCGGCCGCGTCGGACATTTGACAACCGAACGGGTGGCTCCGGCACTACAGCTCGCCGACGAGCTGAGCCGAATGCTTACGCGCTTGAAGCAGCGGCTGGACCAAGTTCCGCCCCAGACTCACTGACTTCGCCCCTCGCCCCTCGCCCCTAAACCCCTCGCTAACCCCGTTCGCACACGGAACCGAAAACCAGACGGGCGTAGGGTCAGCGGTGTCGGCGAGAAGCGTCGACGTCAGGCGAGTGCCCTTCATGCTGTTTCTGATGAACGACGTCGTGTTCGATCTGGACGAGGCCTGCCCGGTCACGGCCGCCGACGCGCGCCGGTTCGAGAAACTGGGCTTCGACTATCTGATGGAGCTGGGCTGCGAGCTGTTCGCCGAGGACCCGATGCTTCACCGCAACGATCCGGAACGCGCGCGCCGTCTGGCCTGGCTGATCCACGACCGTTCGCCAGAGGTGAACGCCGCCCTGTTCGCCGCGCCGGAATGCGACTGTGACCCGGCGCTGGTCGAGCCGCAGTTCTGCGCCCTGCCGACGGCGGTGCTGCGCCAGTTGATGACGCGCGCGAAGAAGGGCCTGCTCGACGCCGTCAGCGCCGACCGCGCCGTCTGGGGCCGCATGGCCGCCTGATCTGGGGCGCCTGGTCTTTCCGCTCCGCCTGGACCATCAGGCGGAACAGCAGATGCGTCAGCACGCCGGCTGCGGCGATGACACCGAAGCCTGCAATACCGCAGATCGAGGGGTGGGGACCGTCGTCGGACCGCGCCCGGTCCTGTTTCCTGGCGCCCGAAACGCGGTCCGCCGGATGCAGCGAAGCCATGGACGTTTCCTTCTTGCCTGCCGTGTCCGGATGCGTGTCCGGAGCGTCTCGCGAATTGGGGGTGACGCACACATTCACGGTTTGGCTAGCGGAGCAAATATCCTTCCAGTTGCACTCTCTGGTTGACTCGCAGAACGTCGAATGACGAAGTGCAGACTGCAATGGCTTGGGGGGGGCTCGAAGTGTTTGCGACGCGCTGGTTTCGAGCAGTTGTCAGCGGAGCCGCCGCCGCCCTGGCTGGGATTGCACTCGCTCAGCTTGATCTGTTCGGCCTGAACACCGCCTCGGGTCGAGCGGCCCAGGCCTCGCTGCAAGCGATGACCGCAGATGGCTATCCGTTTCCCAGAGAGAGCCCAGCGGCGGGGCAGAGTGTCATTTCCGTCATCACGCTTGATGAAGCCGGCGTTCGCGCCCTTGAAAGCTCAGGCTGGCCAGACTTTCCACCGGGTGCCGACAACATCGGTTTCATGATTGAAGATATCGCCCAGGTCGGCGGCGCACCAAGAGCGATCTTCGCCGACCTGTGGATCGATGGTCCAGCCAGTGCAACCCAAAGCGAGGCCCAGGAGAGGTTTGAAGCGTTCGTCAGCTCCGTCGCGACGGTGTCCAAGGCCGATCGCTGGGCGGATCGCCCAGGGTGTCAGGTCAATCCGGTCGTAAAGATGGCCTGCATCATTCAGGCCGGTGGTGTGCCGATCATTTTTGCACGCCCGCCACCTGCGTCCGAACGAAGCGCGACGAACACCCGTAGGGAGAACCAGGCTCGCATCGAGCACGTCGCGATCCTCGCCTCGATCCTGGTCAATGAGCGCGGTGCCGATCTCGTTCAGCCGCGGCCGAACGGGGCCTTCGATCTGACGCCGCCGATGGCCCTATATCTGGCCAACTGTCTTTCGATCGTCGCCGACCGGCTTTCCGATCCGTGTGGCCTGCCTTCGGTGACCGAGGCTTCCCGAGCCGCCGCGATGATCCTCATGGACCAAGCGGCACCCGCCGTTGCCCGTCCGGACCTCAGCGCGTTCGACGACCCCTTCGCGGTGGTCTGGGGTGGTCGCAGTGCGCCGGAGCAGGCCGACCTCCTGCGCGACACTAGCAGCGGTCCAGCATCCGTTTGCCGTTCCCAAGACAATCCCGGGGTCCGCTTCATGGAAGCAGTCGGTTCTGGTCCGAGAGACGCCTGCATCTATTCATTGCATCTTGAGTACGACCGTCTCGTCGCCGGTCTCGGTCTGGATCCCGAAGACTACGAAACTCTGCTCGGCGACCGGCTGGTCCTGATCGGAACCCAGTTCGATGGGACAGACTGGATAGCCACACCGCTCCATGGCCAGTTACCGGGCGTCCATTGGCACGCTATGGCGCTGGATAATCTGATCGAAAAGGCCGACGAGTATCGCCGTGGCGAGGGCAAAGGCTTGGGTGCTGGCGACCTCTGGGAAGCCTTAATCACCTTCATCCTCGGCACTGGCATCGCATTGCTGATCGGTTGCTATCAAGATGGCGCGGCCGCCGCCGATCCTCGCCTGAAACGGCGCCGCTTGGCCCTATACTTCATCAGCGGTCTGTCAATCCTGACTGTCAGCCTCATCGCAGTCTTGACCCTCGCGTTCCGTGTCTGGGTCTCGGTGCCCATTAACTGGATAGCGATCCTCCTCATGATCTTGGGCCTGACCATCACAATGATCGACGGAACGGTCGCCAAGGGCACCGCGGCGCTGCTGCGAAAGGTGTCGTTGCCTCGTGCGATCAAGTCGCTGCTGGTTTCGATCACCCATGCCGATAGCGCCCCACTAGCCGATCGCGAGCCGGTACCCGGGACTGCCAGCGTTTCCCCAGACTCAGTGACAACAAGACCACGGCCGCCGTCCCCCACAGAGGAGAACGTCTGATGATCCCCCGCTTTCTGATGGCCGTCATGGTCGCGGTATCTATCGCCCCACCTTCGGCGGCCCAGGAGACCGTGATCGGCCGTGTGACGGCCTACAATCTCCCTCAAATTCGTGTTTTCTCGGAGACTGGCGCTCCACTGGGACCGCGCAGTCAAGCGGACCTTCCGGCTCTACCTGCAACTATCGTAGCAGTTCGCGGAACGGCCTATGGCATTCGGGATGGCGCAGAAGTGATCTTCGTCCGGGGCATCGATGTGCGCTTGGAACTTCAGAACGTGACCTGTCGACCACGTGAGCAAACCGCGCGGAACGCAGGCGAATTCCGACCAGGCGTGGACGCTGGATCGGGCAGTGGAGGAGACTGCCGATGATGCCCGCCAGGCACCGTCGAAAGGTAGGGGCTGCTGCCCTTGTCCTGGCGCTGGCTGCGGGCCTTGGGTCCACGCCCGCATCGGCCCAGCTTTCGCGGTTTCTGCCCAATCGAGCCGGTAGCATCGACGGCTCCCGGGGGGCCTACATTGACCAGGTCGACGTTGCCCAGATCCAGACCGCCGTGTCCACGGACCGTGCTTTCGCTTTCGCGGGCGAAGGCGGCAATTCCGGCCGCCATCGGGCGATGCGGCTGCCGATGACCGAGACCTTGAGCAGTCTCGATGAGATGATCCGGCGCTTGGATACGTCCTGGGGCGAACGGCCGCGGACCGGAGAGGTCAACGTGTACGTGGTGGCCGACATCCACTACCACGCCGAGGCTCTCCCCGATGGATCGATCATGGTCTCACTCGGTCTGATCCAGAGCGCTGAAAGCGATGCAGATATCGCTTTCGTTCTGGGTCACGAACTGGCTCATGTTCGGCTAGGGCATTTCGCCGATGACAGGGCAATCCGCGAGCGTCGCCAGCAGATCAACCAACTGGCCCAAGGATACTGGCAGGTCGTTTCTCTGAGCCAGACCCGCCTGCGAGAGCGGGGCGACAGTATCGAACTCTACGACAGCGACGAGCGCAACACGCGGTCGGCGGCCGGCCAGGCCGTC
>JADCBH010000139.1 GCA_020253595.1 Brevundimonas sp. | reverse complement strand
CTGGTCAAGTCGCTGTCGCGCGGCGGCCGCGGCAACATGCAGAAGATGGCCGCCATGATGGGTGGCCTGGGCATGGGCGGCATGCCCGGAATGGGCGGCGCGCCCAGCACAGATCGCCTGAAGGCGTTGGGCGGCGGGCGCATGCCCGAGCCGAGCCCCGAAGAGATGAAAGCCCTCCAGGACCGGCTCGCCGGCCTGGGCGGCGGACAACTGCCGGGAGGCCTGCCTGGTCTGCCGGGCCTCCCCAAGAAACCGAACTGATTTCCTAGAAAGAGACTGACAATGCTGAAGATTCGTCTGGCCCGCGGCGGCGCCAAGAAGCGCCCCTACTACTACATCGTCATCGCCGACGCGCACTCGCCGCGCGACGGCAAGTTCCTGGAGCGCGTGGGCACCTACAACCCGATGCTGCCCAAGGACGGTGCCACCCCGCGCGTGACGCTGAAGGCCGACCGGATCGCCGAATGGCTGACCAAGGGTGCCCAGCCGACCGACCGCGTCGCTCGCTTCCTGAGCCAGGACGAGACCCTGTCGGCCAAGGTCAAGTGGACCCAGGGCAACAACCCCAAGAAGGGCGAGCCGGGCAAGAAGGCCCAGGAGCGTATGGCCGAGCGCGCCCAGCGCGAAGCCGACCGCGCCGAGGCTGAGGCCGCCGCCAAGATCGAAGCCGCCGAGGCCGCTGCGCGCGCCAAGGAAGAGGCTGCTGCCGCTGCTGCTGCCGCCGCCGCGGCTCCGGCCCCCGTGGAAGAGCCTGCCGCTGAGGAAGCCCCGGCGGCCGAGGCTGAAAGCTCGGCCGAAGTCGCCGTCGAAGAGGCCCCCGCCGAGGGCGCTGCCGAGGAAGAGAAGACCGAGGCGTAAGGCCTACCTTCTCCCCTTGCGGGAGAAGGTGGCAGCCGAAGGCTGACGGATGAGGGGTACGAAGATGCAGATAGGCTGTTTCCCGTGTCCCTCATCGGTCAGATCGACGTTTCACCCCTCATCCGTCTCGCTTGGCGAGCCACCTTCTCCCGCAAGGGGAGAAGGGATTTGAGTGAGAAACTCATCCTCGTCGCCCATGTCGCCGGAGCGTTCGGCGTGAAGGGAGAGGTGCGGATCACGACCTATACGGCCGATCCCCGCGCCCTGATGGACTATGGCCCGCTGCTGCGCGCCGACGGCTCGCACGGTCTGACCCTGACGGCCGCGCGGCCGACCAAGTACGGCCTGGTGGCGCGCGCCAGGGAAATTGCGACCAAGGAGGAGGCCGACGCGATGCGGGGCCTCAAGCTGCATGTGCCGCGCGAACGCCTGCCGGACCCGGACGAGGACGAGTTTTACCTGACCGACCTCATTGGCCTTCAGGCGCGCGACCCGTCCGGGGTGGCGCTGGGCACGGTCAAGGCGGTGCAGAACTTCGGCGCCGACGACATGCTGGAGATCGCTCCGGCAGAGGGCGGCCCCACCTGGTACCTGCCCTTCACCAGGGAGGCCGTCCCCGAACTCTGCATTGCCGACGGCTGGCTCCTGGCCGTCCGCCCGGCTGAGGTGGGAGAGCGCGAGCCCGACTGAGGCTCAGTCGGTGGTATCGTCGATTGGCGCGTCCGGCCCGTTTTTCTTGATCGACTCAATCGCGTTCTTGGCTGAGGCCTTGGTCGAGTATCCCTCGGTCGAGAACATGGTCTCGGAGTTGTACTTGAACCGGACGCGGAACTCTCCGGCCTTGTCCTTGTAGATCTCGAACTTGTGGGCCACGCGGCACCTCCCTGATTGATGCCGCGATATGGCCAAGCCCGACGGTCGGCGGTCAACCCGCAACCTATCGTCGGTCGGACACTTGCGCGTGAGCGGGCGCTTCCCACATGGGCAAGCAACCGCAACCGAGACTGTGTCCTATGTCAGACCTCAGCGCCTTTCCGATCATCAAACAATATCCGGCCAGGGACCCCGGCGTCCTGCAGCTCTATTCCACCCCCACGCCGAACGGGGTGAAGGTCGCCATCCTGCTGGAGGAACTGGGCCTGCCTTATGAGGCCCACTTCGTCGACATCATGCAGAACCAGACCTGGACGGCCGACTATCTGTCGCTGAACCCGAACGGCAAGATTCCGGCGATCCTCGACCCCAACGGTCCGGACGGGAAGCCGTTCGTCCTGTGGGAGTCCGCAGCGATCCTGGTCTACCTCGCCGACAAGGCGGGCAAGCTGATCCCGGCCGATCCGGCGGGGCGCTACGAGACGCTGCAGTGGGTCTTCTGGCAGATGGCGGCGCTTGGCCCCATGACCGGCCAGATGGGCTTCTTCCACAAGTTCGCCGGCAAGGACTGGGAGGACAAGCGTCCGCGCGACCGCTTCGCCACCGAGGTCAAACGCCTGCTGGGCGTGCTGGAAGGCCGACTGGCTGACCGGCCCTTCCTCATGGGCGAGGAGTTCACCATCGCCGACATCGCCCTGATCGGCTGGGTCCGCGCCATCCCCGGCTTCTACGCGGCGGGCGATCTGGTGGACTGGGGCACCTTGAAGGCCGTGCCGGAGTGGGTTGCACGCTGCGAGGCGCGGCCGGCGGTGGCGCGGGGTCTGACGATCCCTGTCCGGCCGACCTAGATCTGGTGGATAGGCCAGTCGCACTGGCGAGGCTGTAGGCCCTTGAGTTCGCCCCTACTGCGGCTCCCGGCCAGCGGCCGTCCCGCCGTAGGGGTTGGAGGGGCCGCCGTCGATGCCGACCTGGCTGGACGGACGGTTGACCGTCGCCGGATCGGTGATGGGGCGGGCGCCCGCGTCGCGCGGCGCGCGCTCGGTCTCGCGAGGTGCGGGCGTTTCCAGGTCGGCCATGCGGCCGCAACCGGCGGCGGCGAGGGCGATCAGTGACAGGGCACCGATGAGGGGCAGCTTCTTCATGATCAGATCCTTTACGCGAGACGCGCCTTCCAGTCGGCGATCCGCGCGCGGACCTGTTCCGGCGCGGTGCCTCCGAAGCTCTGGCGGCTGGCGCAGGAAGCCTCAGGGGTGAGCACCTTGTAAACCTCCTCGGTGACGCCTGCGTGCAGGGCCTGCAATTCGGCGAGCGGCAGTTGCCCCAGGTCCACGCCCAGGCTTTCCGCCCGCTTCACCGCCGCACCGGTCACGTGGTGGGCCTGTCGGAAGGGAAGTCCTGCCTCGCGCACCAGCCAGTCGGCCAGATCGGTGGCGGTCGAATAGCCCCAGCCAGCCGCCTCGGCCATGCGGGCGGTGTTGGGTTTGAGCGCGGCGACCATGGCCGTCATGGCGGTGAGCGCCAGATCCAGCGCGTCCATCGCCTCGAACACCGGTGGCTTGTCCTCCTGCATGTCCTTGGAATAGGCGAGCGGCAGGCCCTTCATCACGGTCGACAGGGCAACGAACGCCCCCATGATCCGCCCCGTCTTGGCGCGGACCAGCTCGGCGGCGTCGGGGTTCCTCTTCTGCGGCATGATCGACGAGCCGGTCGTCAGATCGTCCGGCAGGGTGACGAAGCCGAACATGGGCGTCATCCACACCACGATCTCTTCAGCCAGCCGCGACAGATGTCCGGCCGTGATCGACGCGGCGGCGAGGGTTTCCAGGGCGAAGTCGCGGTCCGACACGGCGTCCAGACTGTTGGCCATTGGCCGGTCGAAGCCCAGGTCCGCCGCCGTCGCGTGGCGATCTATGGGGAAGGGCGAACCCGCCAGAGCCGCGGCCCCCAGCGGGCTCTCGTTCATCCGGGCGCGCGCATCGGCGAAACGCCCGGCATCGCGGCCGAACATCTCGACGTAGGCCATCAGGTGATGGCCCAGCGTCACCGGCTGGGCGGTCTGGAGGTGGGTGAAGCCGGGCATCAGGTCGCCCGCGTGCTGTTCGGCGCGGACCAGCAGTGCGCGTTGGAGCTCCGTCAGTTGTGCGCCCGTCCGGTCGCAGGCATCGCGGACCCACAGGCGGAAGTCGGTGGCGACCTGGTCGTTTCGGCTCCGCGCCGTGTGCAGACGCCCCGACGGCTCGCCGATCAGCTCGGACAGCCGCGCCTCGACGTTCAGGTGGATGTCCTCGAATTCGTCACGGAAAGGAAAGGTCCCGGCCTCGATCTCGGCCTGGATGGTGTCGAGCCCCGACAGGATCGCCGCCCCGTCCTCCGCGCCCACGATGCCCCGGGCGATCAGCATGCGGCAATGCGCCCGCGAGCCCCTCAAGTCCTGTGCCCACAGGCGTTGATCCACGCCGATGGAGACGTTGATCGCCTGCATGATCTCGGCGGGCTTGGCGGAAAACCGCCCGCCCCATAGGGTCTGGCCCGACGACGGCGCGGCGGCCGGAGGTTTGGAGTCAGGCATGGGCGGGTCCGGGAAAGGCGTTCTGATCGGGGCGTTGGCCTTGGCGGTTCTCGCCGGGGGCACGGTCGGAACCCTATACGCCATGCGCGCCGGTCCTTTCAAAGGCGAGGTGTCCGCCGAGGCTGAACCGGCCGCGAGGAGCGAACTGGACCGTTTCGCCACCGGTCCCCTGGCGCGGCTTGAAACGCCCGCGGTGCTGGAGACGGCCCCCGACTATGTCTTCAAGGATCGCCAAGACACCGAGGTCCGTTTCACAGACTTCAGGGGCAAGGTGGTGCTGGTGAACCTGTGGGCCATGTGGTGCGCGCCGTGCCGCACCGAGATGCCCACCATCGCGGCCCTGGCCTCGGCCTACCCCGACGGCGACCTCGTGGTGCTGCCCATCAACGTCGACACGGGAGACGACGCCGTCGCCGACGCCCGGTCCTTCATCGACGTGCACGAACCGCTACCGTTCTATTCGGACACCCGCTTCCAGCTGCCGTTCGAGTTTCCAGGCAGGGGCAAGATGCCCCAGACGATCCTGCTGGACCGCGAGGGGCGTATCCGCGCGGCCTTCTCCGGTGAAGCCGACTGGAACAGCTCAGAGGCTCGCGCCCTGATCGACGCCGTGCTGGCTGAGTCCTGAAGACGGCCTACTGCTGAGCAGGCGGGGTGGCCCCGGGTCGACCCTCGGCGGCGGCCTCAGCCTGATTCTCCTCAAGCTCGTCGGCCAGATTGCCTGCCCCTTTTTCGACAGCCTGCGCGGCCTTCAGGGCCCCGCCTTCCAGCACTTCGCCCGCAGCGGCCGCGCCTTCCTTCAGCTCCTGACCCGCTTCGGCCGTTGCGATCTCGGCCCGGTCCCCTGCTGCGTCTGCCTGGGCGGCGGTCTTATCCTGCTCGGCTTCTGTGCAGGCCACGATCCCGAGCGTCAGCGCGGCGATGGCGGAAAAGGCGACGATGGACGACAGACGGACGCGCATGGGGAACCCTCGTTCGAGCTTTTGAACCTTTGCCGTGAACGCAGAGTGTCCCGTTTGGTTGCACGCCGACGGGTGTAGCGCCCCATTAAGGTTTACCGGAGATGATCAACCAGAGTTTTGCGGAGCCGTCCGTTTCCATGCCCATGCCCGTCGAAGCGCTGCACGCCTGCCTGGCCGAGGCCTTCCCCGACGCCGAGATCGTGATCGACGATCTGGCAGGCGACGGTGACCACTATCGCGCGCGCATCGTGTCGTCCGCGTTTCAGGGTCTGTCGCGCGTGAAGCAGCATCAGCTGGTCTATGCCGCCCTGAAAGGCCGGATGGGCGGCGAACTCCATGCGCTCGCGCTGGAAACCTCAACACCGACGCAGGGAGCCTGATCGATGCGCTATCGCCCCTTCGGCGCCTCCGGCGGCGCTGTTTCCAGTCTGACGCTGAGTTTGGGCGTCGACGCCCTGGCCCGCGGCGAGAAGCCGGCGCACGAACTGATCTATTCGGCGCTGGAAGCCGGCATCAACACCTACAGCCTGGAAACCGCCGACCCCGTGCTGGCAGAGGTTCTGGGGCAGGCCTTGTGCAACGTCGAGCGCAAGCTCTTGAACGTCAGCCTGAAGCTGGGTGCCGGTGACGGCCGCAGGGGTTCGGCCCGCGACTTCTCGGCGGAAGGCATGACGGCGGCCATCGACCGCTGCCTGCATGTCTCGGGCCTGGGCTGGTTCGATCTGGCCATTCTGGACGAGCCGGGCGAGCATGAGCTGTCGCAGAGCTCGCTGAACGCGCTGAAGGCGATGCGCGCCACCGAACGCGTGCGGTACCTCGGTGTCTCGGGTGAGGGCGAGGTGATGGACGCCTATGTGTCGACCGGGGCCTTCGACGTCCTCTCGACACCCTTCCACGTCAATGTCGACTGGCGCATTCGCAGCCGCATGCGAGCGGCGCGCGAGCAGGACAT
>JADCBH010000138.1 GCA_020253595.1 Brevundimonas sp. | reverse complement strand
TGCCGTCTATGTTCACTGGCCCTACTGCGCCCGCATCTGCCCCTACTGTGACTTCAACGTCGTCAAGGACCGGGGCTGGCGCGAAGAGAAGGCGGTCCTGGTCCAGGCGATCCTGACCGACCTGGAGGCCCAGGGCGCGCGGCTCGGTCCCCGGCCTCTGACCTCTATCTTCTTCGGCGGGGGGACGCCGTCTCTGATGCTGTCCGAAGATGTGGCGTCGGTGATCGCCGCGGCGCAGCGATTGTTCCCGCACTCCGGACCGGTCGAGATCACGCTGGAGGCCAATCCGACCGACGCCGAGGCTGCCCATTTCGCGGCTCTGGCCGATGCGGGCGTCAATCGCCTGTCGCTGGGGATCCAGTCCCTGGATGACCGCGAGCTGACCTTCCTGGGCCGGAACCATTCCGCAGACGAGGCGCGGCGGGCTATCGCCGTGGCGAGCAGGGCCTTTGCGCGCCTGTCCATCGACCTGATCTACGCCCTGCCTGGCCAGACGGTCCAAGACTGGGGAGCGGCGCTCGATGAGGCCGTGGCGCTCGGGTTTGAACACATCTCGCCGTATCAGCTAACCATCGAGCCCACGACCGCCTTCGGGCGGGCCTTTCAGCGTGGGACTCTGGTTCCGCCGGACGAGGACACCGCCGCCGATCTCTACGACGCGACCCAGTCGAAGCTCGAGGCGGCGGGGTTCGAGGCTTACGAGGTATCCAATCACGCGCGGGGGCTGGTCGCCCGATCAACGCACAACCTCCATGTCTGGCGTGGTGGCGACTACGTCGGCGTTGGCCCGGGTGCTCACGGCCGCCTGACTGAAGGCGGCGTCCGCACGGCGACGGTGGCCCGGCACCGGATCGCGGACTACGTCGCCGGCGTGGCGTCTGGTGAACCCTGGAGCGGATCCGAGCGACTTACAGCCCAAGAAGCCGCCGAAGAGCGACTGCTGCTGGGTTTGAGAACCAGCGAAGGGGTCCCGCAGGTCGTGCTTCGGGCCCTTGATCTGGACCGCGCCCAGTCTCCGCTGCAAGGACTGGCCGAAGACGGCTTCGTCACCCTGAAGGATGGTCGGCTGGCCGCCACAGAAAAGGGCCGCCCGGTGCTCGATGCCGTGCTGAAGACGTTGCTCGTCTGAGGTCCGCCTTGCTCCACCCTGTTCGCGCTGGCACGGTCAGGCGATGACCGAGGACGCCCTGTTTCCGCCGACCGCGCCTCCGCCCCGCCGGGTTTCCGCAGGCCTCTACCTGGTCTCAACACCCATCGGGAACCTCAGGGACATGACGCTGCGGGCCCTGGATGTTCTCGCCACCGCCGACCTTGTTCTTGCAGAGGACACTCGGGTCACGGCCAAGCTCTTGGCCGCCTATGGGCTGAAGGCGCGACTGGAGCGATGTGACGACCATGCCTCGGCGCGAGCCGCCGAAATCGCCGTCGAGCGCGTGGCGGACGGCGGCGTGGTCGCCCTGGTGTCGGACGCAGGCACGCCGATGGTCTCGGACCCCGGGTTCGTCGTCGCGCGCGCAATGATCGCGGCGGGCCTCGCCGTCCATCCGATTCCTGGCGCATCCAGCCTGCTTGCGGCACTCGTGCTTTCGGGCCTGCCTGCAGATCATGTGACCTTCGTCGGCTTCCTTCCAGCCAAGTCGGCCGGGCGCGTCGCAAATCTCAATGAACTGAAGGCTGCTCGCCAGACGCTGGTGTTCTTTGAGAGCGGGCCCCGCCTGAGAGCCAGCCTGACCGATATGGCCGCCGTCCTGGGGCCACGTCCGGCTGCTGTCTGCCGCGAACTGACCAAGCTCTTTGAGACCTGCGTCCGGGGGACGCTGGATGAGTTGGCCACCAACCCGGCGCTAAACGCTCCAAAGGGCGAGATCGTCGTCGTGGTCGGTCCGGGCGACGTCGAGGTGGCCAGCGCCGCGGATGCCGACGTGGCGTTGACCGAAGCTCTGACCCGGCTAGCGCCCGGCGAGGCGGCATCGGAGGTCGCCCACGCGCTCGACCTGCCAAGAAAGGCCCTCTATCGCCGGGCGCTTGAACTGCAGGGTCGGGGATGAAGCCCCCGCGAGTGGCTCGACCCCGGACGCTTCCTGCGGTCAAGGCCGGCTGGCGTCAGGCGGCGGGTGGTCAGGCCTTCCGCGCCGGCCACGGTGCCGAATGGATCGCGGCGGCGTGGTTGATCGTCAAGGGCTATCGCATTCTTGGCTTCCGGCTGAAGGCACCGGGGGCCGAGATCGACATCCTGGCTCAAAAAGGAAGCACTCTGGCGGTGGTCGAGGTCAAGCGCCGCCGTACGACCGACGAAGCGCAGATGGCCCTGTCGGCAGGTCAACGCGAACGGCTGCGTCTGGCTGGGGAACGACTGTTGCGCCAAAGACCCGGCCTCACAGGCCTTCGTCTTCGGCTTGACATGGTCACGCTGGCGTCCGGTCGATTTCCGCGCCATCGTCGCGGTCTGTAGTTTCTCGAAAACGGGAACGGGTCGTTCGGGGGAGGACGTCGCCGTGACACGGGAAGAGGCGGAGGACCAGTTGATCGCGGCGGGACATGCCGACGACGACGTCTTTCCGTTGCTGGACGCCGCGATCGCCTGTGCGCTCCATGATCTCCCGTTTCGCGACGAGATGCCTGTGCGTCGTCTGTCAGACGCCGCCGCCAGCCGTCTGGCCGAACGTATCAAAACCGAAAGCCCGGATGATGCCCTCGCCGAGACCCTGTCGGCGGACCTTGGGCTGAACGGCGACCTGCTCTGCTACGACGATCCCGCCAGTACCGACGTCATCGATGTCACCAACAGGCGACGCGGCCTGTCCGCCGCTCTGGCGATCTTCTACCTGGATGCCGCTCGGAGGGTCGGACTCAGTGCGGCTGGTGTCGATTTCCCGAACCACTTTCTGCTGCGCGTCGAGACGCCGTCCGGTCCTGTGGCGGTGGACCCCTTCAGCGAGGGCCGCGTCGTGATGCCGTCCGAACTGACGCGCCGGGCGCTTCGCGCCGGCCTGACGCCACACATTGCAGATCGCCTGGATGTTCTGATGGCTCCCGTGACGGATCGCCAGGCCTTGATCCGGCTTCAGAACGTGCTGTTCAACCGGGCGATCAAGGCCGAGGACTACGAGAGGGCTGAACGGTCAGCCTTGCGCCGGGCGCTGCTGGATCCCGAGGATCACCGGCCCTGGCTGGACGTCGCTGCCGCGCGAGAGAAGCAGGGGGCCCTGACGGGTGCGATCGACGCCCTGGCCCGCGCTCGCGCCGTCTCGGGCGAGGCCGCTCCGGTGCCTGAAGCCGCCTTTGACCGCCTGCGGATCCGGCTGAACTGAGCCTCGCCCTTGCGGCCCCGGTCGGGTCCGTCCATGTGCGGGCGGCTATCTCCCGATGAAGGACCCCCGATGCTGAAAGTCGCCATTCAGATGGACCCCATCGAGGGGATCAACATCGCCTCGGACACGACCTTCTTCCTGGCGCTGGAAGCCCAGCGGCGCGGGCATCCACTTTGGGTGTATGACTTCCGGACCCTGGCGCTGGAGGACGGAGATCTCTTCTGTCGTGCTCGTCCGGTGACCCTGCGGCCGGTGGCCGGCGATCACGTCAGCTTCGGCGACGAGGTCCGTCTCGACCTGGGCCGAGACGTCGATGTGATCCTGATGCGCCAGGACCCGCCCTTCGACATGGTCTATGTGACGGCGACCTATCTGCTGGAGACGGTCCATCCGAGGACGCTCGTGGTCAACGACCCGGCCGAGGTCCGCTCCGCGCCCGAGAAGCTGTTTGCCACGCGGTTCGAGGGGGTCCAGCCGCCAACCCTGATCAGCGCCGATCCTGTCGCCCTCGTCGACTTCCACGAGCGACACGGCGACGTCGTGCTGAAGCCACTGCATGGCGCAGCGGGTTCCGGCGTTGTGCGGCTGAAGGCGGGTGACCCGAATCTGGAGGCCCTGATCGAGATCCATGCCGCCGCCAGCCGCGATCCCCTGGTGATCCAGAAGTTCATCCCGGCCGTCTCGAAGGGCGACAAGAGGATCATTCTGATCGAGGGCGAGCCGGTTGGTGCCATCAATCGTGTGCCGGCGGAAGGCCAGGTCCGTTCCAACCTGCGGGTCGGCGGCACAGCCGCTCCGGTCGAGCTGACTGAGCGCGATCTGGAAATCTGCGCGATCATCGGACCAGAGTTAAAGACGCGGGGCCTCATGTTCGTCGGCATCGACGTGATTGGCGACTACCTGACCGAGATCAACGTCACCTCCCCGACGGGTGCCGTGCAGCTGAAGGACTTCACCGGTGTGGACTCAGCGGCGATTCTCTGGGACGCCATCGAGACCAGACGCGTAGCGAAAGCATAACGCCGCTCTTGCAAACCGCCATAGTTCATGGTTCGTTCTTTCCCGTTTAGGGAGAACGCCATGCTGGCCAGCATCGCAACGGTAGCGTTCGAGGGTGTGGAGGCGCGTCGCGTCGACGTTCAGGTGCAGCTGGTCGGCAATGACGGCCCGACGATTTTCTCCATCGTCGGCCTGCCTGACAAGGCGGTGGCCGAAAGCCGGGAGAGGGTGCGGGGCGCCTTCGCCGGGATCGGCCTGGCTCTGCCGCCCAAACGGATCATTGCCAACCTGGCTCCTGCCGATCTGCCCAAGGAGGGCAGCCACTTCGACCTGCCGATCGCCCTGGCTCTGCTCGCAGCGCTGGGCGTCATGCCGCCGGATGCGCTGAACGGATGGGCGGCGCTGGGCGAACTGGGGCTGGATGGGCGCATCCAGCCTGTGGGCGGGACACTTCCAGCCGCGGTCGCGGCTTCGGCCATGGGGCTGGGCCTGATCTGTCCCGAGGCGAACGGGCCAGAGGCCGCCTGGGCCGGCGAGGTCTCGATCCTGGCTCCCCGGTCGCTGATCGGACTGGTCAACCACTTCAAGGGGACACAGGTGCTACGCGCACCCGCAGCCGGACCGGTGACCTTGGGGGCCAGCGTTCCCGATCTTCGCGAAGTGAAGGGCCAGGAGAGCGCCAAGCGGGCGCTGGAGGTGGCCGCTGCCGGGGGCCACAATCTGCTGTTCGTCGGCCCGCCGGGATCGGGCAAGTCAATGATGGCCCAGCGTCTGCCGGGCCTCCTGCCGCCCCTGACCCCGCACGAACTGCTGGAGACCTCCATGGTCTGGTCCGTCGCGGGCCTGATCGAGCGAGGCGCCCTGACCCGGGAACGACCGTTTCGCGCGCCCCACCATTCGGCCTCGATGGCAGCCCTGACCGGCGGGGGACTGCGCGCCAAGCCGGGCGAGGCGTCGCTTGCCCATAATGGTGTGCTCTTCCTGGACGAACTGCCCGAATACTCGGCCCAGGCGCTCGACAGTCTGCGGCAGCCACTCGAGACCGGCGAGATCGTCGTGGCGCGGGCCAACGCCCATGTTCGCTATCCCGCCCGCTTCCAGCTGGTAGCGGCGATGAACCCATGCCGCTGTGGGCTCGGGGGGGCCGGCAAGGGAGCCTGCGGCAAGGCCCCGCGCTGTCAGAAGGACTATCAGAACCGAATCTCGGGACCGATGTTCGACCGCATCGACCTGACGGTGGAAACGCCGCCGGTGACCGCCGCCGACATGGCCCTGCCCCCGCCCGCCGAAGGCACGGCCGAAGCCGCCGCCCGGGTCGCGGTCGCCCGAGCCATGCAGGAGGAGCGCGTTCGCGACGCTGGCCTCGACCCTCTTCAGGCGCTGAATGCCCGTGCCAACGGCGAAACACTCGACCGCTTCGCCCGGCCGGATGAGGCGGGGCGGGCGCTGCTGATGCGGGCTGGCGAGGCCGGGGGTCTGACGGCGCGGGGCTGGACGCGGACGTTGCGGCTGTCCCGCACCATCGCTGACCTTGAGGGTTCGACCGGCGTGCTCCGCCGCCATATCGCCGAGGCCCTGATCTATCGCCGCTCCACCGTAGGAGCCCAGGCCGACTTCGAGCGTCAGGATGGCGGACGGGCGGTCGTGCCCACGTGGTGACGAAGGCATCGTCTGCCCGTCGCAAGACTTCGGAAACCCTGCGAATTGAACCGCCCTTAAGGCTGGGTGGGTCAAGCTGTCTCCGAACGGGGGAAGCGAATGCCGAGGAAGCGGGCGACCACAGCGACGAAGGCGGGAGAAACCACCCCCGCTTCGGGTGGTGCCGACCCCTTTCTGAGGCTGATGAGCCACGAGATGCGCACGCCCCTGAACGGCGTGATCGGCATGTTGGGCCTGTTGACCCGAACCCGGCTGGATGGGGCCCAACGCGCCTATGCCGAGGCGGCCAAGGATTCGGCCGAGCACCTGCTGGGACTGGTCAACGACCTGCTCGACTATGCCCGGCTGGAAGTCGGCAAGCTGGAGTTTGATCTCGCCCCCGTCGATCCAGAGACGCTGGTGCGGGGCGTGGCCGAGCTTCTCAGCCCGCGTGCTCACGACAAGGGACTGGAGATCGTCTGGTCGGTCGCAGGCGATGTTCCGGAAATCATGGCCGATGAAGGCCGGCTCAGACAGGTGCTGTTTAATCTGGCCGGCAATGCCGTGAAGTTCACTGAGACCGGCGGCGTCCGGATCGCGGTCGAGCGCGCGGGCGGCATGGAGCGCAAGCCGATCCTGGTCTTCATCGTCGACGATACCGGTCCGGGCGTACCGGTTGAGGCGCGGCGGAGAATCTTCGAGGAATTCGGCCACGTCGATGCCTCCGACGCCACACGGCACGACGGTGCCGGCCTTGGCCTCGCCGTTGTCCAGCGTCTGGCCGAGGCCATGAAGGGCAAGGTCTCGGTGTGCGATCGGCCCAATGCCGATGGCCGACGCGGATCCCGGTTCCGGTTCCAGGCGCCATTTGAGGCGTCGCCCGGCGCCGCCGTCCGTCCGGCCGCCCTGGCCGGCCTGGAGGTCGCGGTGCGCTCGCCGGACCCCTTCGTCGCCGAAGCGGCCCGGGCCCAGCTGATCGCCAGCGGCGCGACGACAACCACCGATGCTGCATCAGCCACCCTGATCGATCACGCCGAAGCCGCGGCGCAGGGGCGAACCCTCGCCGACCTGCCGGCGACCGGACGGGGCATCGTCCTGCTGAAACCGTCGGAGCGGGACCTGATCGCTCGGTATCGCGCGGCGGGGTTCCACGGCTATCTGATCAAACCGCTTCGCCGGGCCTCGGTGGTGGAGCGGGTGCTCGCGGCCTGCGCCAGCGATGCGCATCAGGCCGGAGTGCGCGCCACGGCGCTGGAGGATGATCGCGTTCTGCCCGTGCGGTTCGCCGGCACACGCGTCCTACTGGCCGAGGACAATCCGGTCGGCGCACTGCTGGCCCGGACGCTTCTGCGGCGTGAGGGCTGCGTGGTCGAGACAGCCGGAACAGGCCGCGAGGTGATCGAGGCACTGAAGCGGGCGCGCTATGACCTGGTCTTCATGGACATGCGCATGCCCGGCATGGATGGGCCCGAGGCGACCCGGGCCATCCGGGCCTCGGGCGACCTGACCCCCATTGTCGCGCTGACCGCCAACGCCTTTGACGAGGATCGCCGGGCCTGTCTGGAGGCGGGCATGAACGACCATCTGGTCAAGCCTCTGGAACTGGAAGCGCTTCGGGCCGCGCTCGCCCGCTGGACGACGGGGGACATCCGCGCCAAGGTCGTCGCCGCATAGGGCCAGCCGACGACAGGGCGGCGGCCTTCGACGATGAGGCTGCCACACAATGAACCCGCCGACATCCAGCCCGCCTACCGCCGAGGTTGCCGCGACTGACATCAAGCCCAAGGGGCTGGGTGTCCTGAAAGCAGCCTTCCGTGAGCGCCGCACTCTGGCGATGCTGCTGCTGGGCTTCTCGGCCGGATTGCCGTTCGCCATGCTGATCGGGACGCTGAACGCCTGGCTAGACGCTGCGGGAGTGTCGATCGCCACCATCGGCATCCTTTCGTGGATCGGCCTGTTTGGGGCCTTTCGCTTCCTGTGGTCTCCGGCCGTCAACTGGACGCCGCCGGTGATCGGAGAGCGCTTCGGACGGCGTCGCAGCTGGCTGCTGGTTCTGCAGATCGTCATCGCCATAGCCCTTGCCCTAGTCGCGGTATCGCGGCCTGAGAGCGGCGTGTTGGGGCCGCTGGCGCTTGGAGCGGCGCTCGGGGCCTTCGCCTTCGCCACGCAGGACATCGTCATCGACGCCTGGCGGATCGAGGTGGCCGACGAACGCGTGCCTATCGATCTGCTGTCGACCATCTATCAGCTTGGCTACCGGACGGCAGGGCTCGCGGGCGGAGCGGGGGCCCTGCTGCTGGCCGACGCGATCGGTTGGCCCGGCGTCTTCGTGACCGCGGCGTTTCTGATGGGGCTGGGCCTCATCGGTACCTTCATCGCACCCGAGCCGCAGCCGGTGTCCCGCGAGCAGGTGGCGAAGGAGCGGAAGGGGTCGCCGACGCTCAGGATGGCGGTGCTTGGGGCGACGCTGCTGGCGTGGGGTTGGGCGGCATTCATGCTGATTCAGTTCATGGTCACGGCACTGACGACCAATCCGGCACCGAGCGCGCGAGAGTTCACGACGACCTGGGGGTCGTGGATCGTGGCGGCGACAGTGATCCTGCCCGCCGCCCTGTCCGGGCTGATCGTCTGGAAGGGCCGGTCGGCGACCGCGGCTGAAGGGGCGGCCAAGCCCGGATTTCTAGATAATCTCTACGATGCGATCCTGGCTCCTCTGGTCGAGTTGATGGGGCGGCTAGGCTGGGGGGCGGTCATCGTGCTCTGCCTGATCCTCACCTATCGGATCACCGACGGCGTCTGGGGCCCGTTCGCCTTTCCCTTCTACATGGGCGACACCGGTGGAGCGCTGGGCCATACCAACGCCGAGGTTGCTCTCGCGTCCAAGACCTTTGGCGTCATCATGACCATCGTGGGCATCGCGCTCGGCGGGTGGGCGCTGCTTGTCATCGGACGCATGTGGAGCCTGCTGCTGGGGGCCATCGTGACCTCGGCGACCAATCTCCTCTTTGTTGATCTGGCTTCCGGCGCGCCGAACGTTCACGCCTTCATGTCCGGGACGGGTCTCTATTCTCTGTTCGGGGCCTTCCAGATCGGTGAGCCCTTGGCGCGGCTGATGCTGGTGATCGCGGGCGAGAACATCGCCGGCGGCTTCGCAGGCGCGGCCTTCGTGGCCTATCTGTCGGCGCTGTCGAACAAGATGTTCGGAGCGGTTCAGTTCGCGGTCTTCATCTCGCTTGCCCTGTTGATCGGGACACTCGGGCGCGGTGCCCTAGGCGAGATCGTGGAGGTCGAAGGCTTTGCCTCCATGTTCATCATCGCGGCCTGGCTCGGTATTCTGGCGATCGTCTTCGTTCTGGTCGAGTGGGTGCGGTTGGGGCTGGAGGCGAGGAAGTCTCCCGCCGCCAATCCCTAAAGGCTGACCTGTCACACCGTCGGAGGGACGGCGGTTGAGTGCATGGAGCGCTCTGCCGCCGCGCTCGGGTGCGGGGCGGCGGTTTCGTCTTCGGGTTCGAACTCCAGGGTGACGCCTTCCTCATAGGCGGCGAAGGTGGCGGCGGTGATGATCTCGCTGACCGAGGCCCCCAGCGACACGATCTGGACCGACTTCTCCAGCCCGACGAGCAGGGGACCGATCACGGTCGCGCCGCCCAAAGCCTGGACCAGCTGGGTCGAGATGGCGGCGGAGTGGAGCGCCGGCATGACCAGCACATTGGCCTCGCGGCTGAGGCGCATGAAGGGGTAGTTGGCGCGTTGGTCCGGCGCGAGCGCCAGCTCGGGCGGCATCTCGCCCTCGTATTCGAAGTCGACGCCCTTCTGGTCGAGGATGCGAATGGCCTCGCGCACCTTTTCGCCCCGCTCTCCGGGCGGATTGCCGAAGCTGGAGTAGGACAGGAAGGCCACGCGCGGGGTGCGGCCCAGCTTGCGGACTGTCGCGGCGGCCTGGATGGCGATGTCGGCCAGTTCCTCGGCCGAGGGCAGTTCGTGGATCGAGGTGTCGGCGACGAAAATCGTCCGGCCCTTGGCCAGAACCACCGACAGGCCGATCAGGCTGTCGCCTTTCACATCGAGCACGCGGCGGACTTCCCGAAGCACCATGTTGAAGTTGCGGGTGGTGCCGGTGACCATGGCGTCGGCCTGGCCCCGCGCCACCATGGCGGCGGCGAAGTAGTTGCGGTCCTGATTGATCATCCGCTGGACGTCGCGGCGCAGGTAGCCGCGCCGCTGCAGCTTTTCGTAGAGCCAGTCGGTGTAGGCGTCGTTCATCTCCGAGACGCGGGCGTTGACGATCTGGATGCCCATTTCGTCGAAGTTCAGCCCGGCCTCGGCGGCGTTTCTGTGGATCAGCTCCTCGCGGCCGATCAGGATCGGTGTGCCCAGTTCGGCCTGCTTGAAGGCCCAGGCGGCGCGGATGACGGTCGATTCCTCGCCCTCGGCGAAGACCACGCGCTTGTTGGGGGCGGCGCGGACGGCCGAGCTGATCTTCTGCATCAGGGCGGCGGACGGATCGACGCGTTCACGCAGGCGGGCGCGGTAGGCGTCCATGTCGTCGATGCGCTTTCGGGCGACGCCGGAGTCCATCGCCGCCTGGGCGACGAAGGGCGGGATGTACCAGATCAGCCGGGGATCGAAGGGCGTGGGGATGATGTAGTCCGGCCCGAACACCAGCTTGCGCCCGCGATAGGCCACGGCGACCTCATCCGGCACGTCCTCGCGGGCCAGCTGGGCGAGCGCATGGGCGCAGGCGATCTTCATCTCGTGATTGACGCGCCGGGCCCGGACGTCGAGCGCGCCCCGGAAGATATAGGGGAAGCCCAGAACATTGTTGACCTGGTTGGCGTAGTCCGACCGGCCCGTGGCGACGATGGCGTCGGGGCGAACGGCCTTGACCTGTTCCGGGGTGATCTCCGGGTCCGGGTTGGCCATGGCGAAGACGATGGGCCGGGGCGCCATGGTGGCGATCATCTCGGGCGTGATCGCGCCCTTGGCCGACAGACCCAGGACGACGTCGGCCCCGACCATGGCCTCGGCCAGGGTGCGCTTGGAGGTGTCGGTCGCGTGGACGGCCTTCCACTGGTCCATGCCTTCGGCCCGGCCGCGATAGACGACGCCATGCAGGTCGACGACGGTGGTGTTCTCGGGCCGCACGCCCAGCGACTTCATCAGGCTGATGGACGACAGGCCCGCCGCCCCGGCCCCGACGAGCACCAGCTTGACGTCCTCCAGCCGGCGACCGGTGATGTGGCAGGCGTTGATCAGGCCGGCGGTGGAGATGATCGCGGTGCCGTGCTGGTCGTCGTGGAAGACAGGAATGTCGAGTTGGTCCTGCAGCTCGGCCTCGATGACGAAGCATTCGGGAGACTTGATGTCCTCCAGATTGATGCCGCCCCAGGTGTCGCCGATGTTCTTGACCACGGTGATGAACTCGTCCGGGTCGGTGGTCTTGACCTCGACATCGAAGCTGTCGACGTCGGCGAAGCGTTTGAACAGGACCGCCTTGCCCTCCATGACGGGCTTGGACGCCATGTGGCCGAGGTTGCCGAGACCCAGAATGGCCGTGCCGTTGGAGATGACGGCGACCAGATTGCCCTTGGACGTGTAGTCATAGGCCAGATCGGCGTCTTCAGCGATGGCGCGGACCGGCACGGCGACGCCCGGCGAATAGGCCAGCGACAGGTCGCGCTGGGTCGCCATCGGCTTGATCGGGGCCATGGAGATCTTGCCCGGGTTCGGCAGGCGGTGGAAATCCAGCGCCTCCTGATCGGAGAAGGTCTGCTTGTCGGTCTGGTCGGGCATGGAGGGTCTCGGCTGACGGCCCGTCCGTCGTAGCCGGGGGAGTCTTTAGGAACAACCAAGGACAGGCGTGGGGGGAAGAGGGCAGGCACGCGTCATCGTTCTTCCGCTGTGAACGGGTGGGAAAGGCGGGCGGAGCGTCCCGGCCTTCGCCGGGATGACAATGAAATACCGTTTCGCGAAAGCTTCGACGCTCCGCGCGGCTGGTCTGATCGGAAGCGGACGGCCCCGCGTCGTTCGGACGCGACTGACCGGGGACCAACGGCCCTGTTAGAGCCTTGCCGCTACTGACGCCTCCGGCG